>JBBKAW010000010.1 GCA_037722135.1 Aquificaceae bacterium | reverse complement strand
GCTCCCTAAAACTCACTATATTATTATAGCACGCTCCAAACTCTACTCAAAAAGTGCAACCGCACTCTTTATTAGTTTTTCCAACTCTGCCTGCGTAGGCATTTCTGCGTATACCCTTATAAGTGGCTCAGTTCCAGATGCCCTAAGAAGTAGCCAACCGTCATTTTCAAATATCAGCTTAAGACCGTCAAGGGTTATAACCTTTGAAACTCTTAGGTCTCCCAGCTTCTCTGGTGGGTTTTCTGTAAGCTCCCTTAGTCTTTGCTTTTTGTCCTCTTCCGCATGAAAGTCTACTCTCTTGAAGTGAGCTTCTCCGTATTCTCTGTATATCTCCGAAATTATCTCAGAAATAGGTCTGTCCATAAGGAGCATAAGCTCAAGTATATTAAGACCTGCAAAAAGCCCGTCCCTTTCTGGTAAAAAGTCCACAATACCGTAGCCTCCGCTCTCTTCTCCTCCAAAGATTACCTTTTCCCTAAGGATTACCTCGTTTATGTTCTTAAAGCCCACTGCTACCTCTCTTAGCTCAACGCCCTCTTTCCTGCATATCCTGTCTACCAAGTATGTGGTGGATACGGTCTTTACCACTACGCCATCCCTTTTGCCCTTGTTTTTCAAAAGGTGATAGAGCAAAAGCACATAAATAAGTTGTGAGTTTATAAAGTTCCCTTTTTCGTCCACCAAGGCTATACGGTCTCCATCTCCGTCGTTGGCTATGCCAAGGTTTGCACCCACAGCCCTAACTTTCATAATGAGAGGTTCAAGGTGTTTTTCCACTGGCTCTGGTGCATGTCCTCCAAAGAGTGGGTCTCTATAGCTTCTTATATTGCTTACTGAAACTTTTGTTCCAGATAGCACATGTGAGTATGTGCCAAGAGCAGAGCCATACATGGCATCGTGCACCAGAGAGAGGTCTTTTTGACTAAAAAGCTCCATACTTACCCTTCTCTTTATCTCCCTCATATACTCCCCCCAGATGTTTACATACTCTGGTTCAAACTTCTCTGGTTTTATATCCTCTGACCTTTTTATCTCCTCCTCTACCTGTGCTATAAACTCTGGAGTAGCAGAGCCACCAAAGGAGTCCTTTATCTTGTATCCGTTATATTCTGGTGGATTATGCGACGCAGTTATCATAACTCCGTTGTCAAAGCCCATATACTTAACCGCAAAGGAGACCATAGGAGTGGTGCAAGACTTTATGCTAAGATAACACTCAAAGCCAAGGGTTTTAAAAACCCTGTAGACTTCAAGAGCAAACCTTTCTGACATAAAACGATTATCGTATCCCACCACCACCTTCTTTTTCCCTTGCCTTTCTAAAACCCTTGCATGTGCATAGGCTACCTTTCTTACGTTTTCAAAGGTAAAAGCATCACCTATTATGGCTCTCCATCCGTCTGTGCCAAACTTTATCATCTTTGACCTCCCTGAGGTATGTTTATTATAGGCGTCATCCTCGTATCGTAAGGCAGGAGTATTATAGTGTTGTTCTGGCTTCTGGCGTATTCTTGGATGTTTTCTATAAACTTCCACATGAGGTATTCCCTTGTTAGCGAGCCTGCTATTATTCTGTTGGCTTCCGCTATGCCTTGAGCCTCTACCTTTTTCCTCTCCGCTTCAAGCTTTTCCTTCTCTAAAAGAAACTGCATCCTTTGAGCTTCCTCATAAGCCTTTCGCTTTTCCTCTATTGCCCTAACCACACTTTCTGGAAGCCTTATATCCCTTATAAGCACATCCTCAAGTATTAAGTATCTTCTTGTAAGTTGCTCGCTAACTTCCCTTTTTATCTTCTCTTGCAGTTTTTGTCTTTCTTGATAAACCACAGAGCTTTCCATCTCCGCTATAGCGTCCCTGACCGCAGTCCTAACTACTTGCTTTATTATCTTCTCCTCATAGTCTGGTCCATATTCTCTTATAAGCTCTGGAGCTTTGTTAGCATCCACCCTGTAGAGAATTGCCACATCCATGCTAACAGGCAAGCCGTCCTTAGAAAGACTGCTTATGGGGTTTTGCTTTTCTTTTGTGAACTCCACAGCCCTTGTCCTTATCTCTATCTTTTCCACTGTCTGCAAAAGAGGAATTCTAAGGTGAAGTCCCTCCCTTAGTGGCACTGGGTCAATTTTTCCTAAGGTTCTCTTTACACCCACAAAGCCAGACGGGACTATCACCAAAGGGTTGCCAGCGAGAATGAGAAAAAAAAGAACTCCAAGGAAAACCGCAAAGTATCCCAAGGACTTAAGTCCTTCAAGTTGTGAGTTTCTCATTTTAACCTCCTCTTGAAAAGAGATTATAATTTAAGTTCATATATGATTGCGCAGGACAGCTTAAAGGAAGCATTACGGAGAAACAAGCTAAAAAGCGAAACTTTTAGAAACCTTGAATATCTAAGGTTTACCGACGACTTTAAGGATATACCACGTGGCACCGCTCTTTTCAAAGATATGGTAATATGGGGCTATCCTCATATAGGTAGGATATTCCAGCTTTCCACTGGCATTCCTGAGCAGTTTTCCGCTCCCTTTTGGGTTGAAGAAAAGGTTGATGGATACAATGTGAGAGTTTTTATGCATAAAGGAGAAATCTACGCCCTCACAAGAGGCGGATATGTTTGTGCCTTTACCACAGATAGGGTTCTTGATTTTGTAGACCCTACTTTTTTTGAAGACAATCCTGACCTTGTGCTGTGTATGGAAGTAGCAGGACCCGAAAACCCTTACGTGGAAGAGAGCCCTCCCTATGTGAAGGAAGATGTTAAGTTCTTCCTTTTTGATATAATGCGGAAAAACCATCAAGGCTTTCTGCCCTACAGGGAGAAGTTAAGGCTTATTGAAAAATACAACCTTCCCAGCGTAGAGCGGTATGGACTATACACTCCAGAGCAGATAGAAGAGCTCAAAGCTCTCCTCAGAAGGCTAAATGAGGAAAAAAGGGAAGGAGTGGTTCTAAAGGAAGATTCAGAGAGGGATAAAAGAGTAAAGTATATTACCAGCTATGCCAATCTTAACGATATAAGGATTACATCTCTCAATATGCTTGGGCTTCCTGCGGACTACTACACCAACAGGCTATTAAGGCTTGCCTTGTTTATAGAAGAGGAAGGGGTAGAAAAAACTCAAGAGTTTTTCAGAGAGCTTGGAGAAGCCTTTTTGAGTGGTCTTTTCCAAGCGTGTAAAATGGCAAGGGAAGAAGGCAAAGTCCACAGGGTATTTAGATGTAGGTTCAGAAAAAGGGAAAACGCTCTCATATTCATGGAACAGATGAAACATGCATCCGTCCACATACAGGTAAACCAGCTATCACTAAGGCAAGAAGGAGAGTTTTGGCTTTTGGAGTTTGAAAAGGTGTTCCTTAATATGACAGGGCTTTTGGGACACATACTAAGAGGTGGCTCTCTTATAGATTAGGTTCTAATTGTGTAGTTTTCAAGGATTACTCTAAAACTCTTTGGGTCTATGAGCTTTATACCCACTTTATCCGCCCAGCTTCTGAGACCTTCATCTCCAGAGACCAAAACACCATCAAGCTCGTAAGCCAAAAGCAAAACATCAAGGTCCTCTTTACTGTCTATTATGCCTGCTCTAAGAGCTTCTCTGTATTTTTCTCTTAGTTTGTTTATTAGCCTCCCCACATCCTCTTGAGTGAGCCTACCTGCTTCCTTTGTATGCTCCTCTGCAATACGCAAACCCTTGTTTACCCTATAGCGCACTTCCTCTATAAATTCGTAAAGAAACTCTGCAGGAACCATAAGGTTGTATCTTCTGGGAGAACGAATCCTTACAGCGAGTTCAAACTTTGGCTTTAAGCTTCCGAGCTCCACAATCTTGTTAAACTCTTCGTAAACAGAGGTGGGCATAAAAAACTTTGCTCTGCTATGAGATGCAAGGGTTATAAAGTTTTCTATAGCACCCAGTTGGTCCTTCTCAAACTGTGAATATACATCTGGATTGGTAAACACACTCGTATCTAAGACAAAAACCTCCATCCTTTCATATTATATATTCAAGCACAGAGTTTTTTACCACCTCATAGGGAACTTCATATCCCGTCCATATTCTAAAACTCTCCATGCCTTGATATAAAAGCATGTCAAGACCATCTTTGTAAAGGCATCCCTTTTCCTTTGCGGACTTTAGAAGGGGAGTTTCTCTGTATATGATATCCATTACCTTGTGATGTGGTTTTAGCTCTTCGTAATTAAATATAGGTGGGTCTTCATTCTTTAAGCCAAGGGATGTGGTGTTGACGATAAGCTCTGCTTCCTCTAAAGCTTCTTCTGGCTTTTTTACATGCATACACCCAAACTCTTCGCAAAGCCTTTTGGCTTTTTCTTCTGTCCTGTTCCAAAGGAATATCCTTGCACCTTCAAGTTTTAGGGCGTATAGCACCGCCCTGGCAGACCCACCCGCACCAAGGACTAAGACCTTAAGGTCTCTAAGATTGGGAGTTAGCTCCTTTACGGACTTGAGGAAACCTATCCAGTCCGTATTGTAGGCATAGACTCCTTCTTCTGTAAACTTCAGAGTGTTTGCGGACCCTATAGCTTGTGCATGGCTGTCTTTGAAATCCGCAAGCTCAAGAGCCCTTTCCTTATGAGGCAAGGTTATGTTAACACCCTTTACACCAAGGGCTTTTAAACCTCTAAAAGCTATTTCAAAGTCTTCTGGTTTTACTTCAAAAGGAACATAGACTGCATTTAGTGAAAAGTGCCTAAAAGCCCTGTTTTGAAAAACTGGAGAGAGAGAATGTTTTACAGGATAGCCCAAAATACCATAAACTTGAGTCTTTCCGTCAAAGGTCATCCAATCTGATACTTAGGCTGGAGTATTTCCACCTTTTTGACCCAGTCAAGGTTGCCTTTTATTGCCATATCTACCACGTTTTTGACGCTCACATCCACTATTGGACAGTCGGTACATCCTCCTTCAAACTGAAGGTAGACCTCACCCTCTCTTATATCCACCACCTTTAGGTCTCCATGATGCTCTTTTAGAGCTGGTCTTATCTTCTCCAAAATCTCTTCCACTTGCTTTAGTTCCCTTTCGTTCATGGCTTATCCTCCAGCTGTCTGTATAAATCTTGTATTTCCTGCCAAAGATTTCCCTGAGCTTCGTCATCTAAGTCCATGAGCTTACAAAACCCTCTAATGGTTAGCTTATCCACAATCACATCTTCCACATCTTCCTCAATGAAGACCTTATAGCCATACCTCATTAGTATTTCCTTTGCCTGAGGCAATTCCTTTATAAGATCCACAAGTTTTGTATCTAAGGTTATCCTCGTCTTCATATTTCCTTTACCTTTTTAATAAAAAGATGATACTCACCGTCCTCTTCATATAAACCCAAAAACTCCTGACCTGTAGCCTTACACCACGCAGGTATGTCCTCTACCACACCTGGGTCATCCGCCACAAGCTCAAGCACCTGACCCACTTGCATACTCTTTATCATCTTTGCAGTTTCTGCCACTGGCACAGGACAAAAAGTGCCTACCACATCGTGAACCACGTCCGGCTTTATGTTTTCAATTTCCATGTTTCACCCCCTGTCTATTGTATATTTTAAGAGACTCCACAAGCTCTTCCGCTGGAGGCTCTCCAAAAAGGCTATACTCCACACCTCCAAGGTTCAACACCACTTCACAGGGTTCATTTTTTGAATACCTTGCGATAAGGTCCGCCACAAGTTTTTTCTCTTCTTCCTTTAAGCTACCCTTTATTATGGCAAAAGTGCCCTTTAGGTCTTTTCTGTAAGCATAGTCGTATCTGTTTCTAAATCCCTGAAGAAACCTCACTTCTCCTTCGTTTCTTGCCATTATTAGCTTTGCACCAGAAGGAAGTCTAAAGTGTCTACCTACAGAGAAAAGCACCAAATCATCCCTCGTTATAACACCTTCCACTGCAAAGGCTTCCTTAAACCTATAGGCATAATTTTCGTCTGTGAGATAACAACATCCACCTGCAGGCTGTTCGTAGTCAATGCCATACTTCTTTGCCAGTGCTATCTGCTTTTTCCTACCTCTTCCCCTTATGGCTAAAAGCCTTTCCCTGTCTACCCATCCAAGCTTCTCAGGTATAGTTTCAGGAAGCAGTTTTGCAGAAAGGGGTCTTAGTATATATCCCTCAAGTCCAGATTCCTTTTCTATAAGCATAAGCCTTTCGTAGGTCTGGCTCATAGGTCTTTGACCGAGCACCTCACCGGTTATAACGAAGTGATAGCCCTCTTTCTCCATAATCTCCTTAGCCTTTTTGAGCATAAATATTCTACAGTCTACACAGGGGTTTACGTTTTTGCCATATCCATATTTTGGATTGAGAATTATTTCAAAGTATTCTTCAGATATATCCACTATCTCTATGGGAACTTGAAGCTGGGCTGCTGCTCTAAGAGCAGGGTTAACATAGTGCGATCCGTCTTCTCTCTTCAGCCCAAGGCGTCTTTTATGCTCAGTGATACAAAAACCAGTATAAAAGTGTAGAGCTTTGACTTCCACGCCTTGGTCCTGAAGGAGGCGGACCGCTAAGGAACTATCTAACCCTCCAGAAAAAAGAGCAACAGCCCGTACTTTCATGTGGATAGGAATTCAAACTCTCTGCTTTCTTCCTCTTCCTCTTCGTAGCAGTCAGGTATACGCATAGCCTCTTCTATTCTTCCCTGCTTGAGAAGGTAGTCCTTTATAGCCACATGCAGTGTTTCAAGCCCAAGATTTGTGCAGTGTATCTTCTGTGGAGGAAGACCACCAAGCTCGTCAAAGATGTCCTTGTATGTGAGGTTTAGAGCGTAGCTTATAGGCTTCCCTTTTATCATCTCTGTAAGTTGAGAAGAGACCGCTATGGCGGAGCCACATCCAAAGGTCTTAAATCTCACATCCTCTATAATATCGTTTTCTGGGTTTATCTTAAGAGTAAAGAGCATGGCATCACCACAGGCTGGATTGCCACACTGCCCTATGGCATTGGCATCCTCAAGCACACCCACATTGCGTGGGTTCAAAAAGTGGTCAAGCACCTTCTCGCTGTATTCAAACATCTTAACACCTCCTTAACATTGATGAAATAAAATATGACAGTTTTGACCGAAGTTGCTATGACCTTTATCAAAGATATGGCTTACATATATTTTTCCACAAGCCACTTGAAAGTCTTGCTAAGCCTATGGTCATCCTCAAGCTCAAGAAACTCTTTAACCTTCACCTTGCTTACGAAAAGCTTTGAGTGTTCTATTGGCACCGTGCTGTCTTGCCTGCCGTGGAATACATAAATCTCATAGGGAACTTCTGAGGGAAAGTCTACATGGCTGTCTCTTAGTATTTCATAACCCTTTTTGAGTATATCTACCGCAAACTCTTTGTTTATGGTAAGTTCAAGACCTGTTTCGCACTCTGTAAAGCTCAGGTCTTCCTTACCCTCCAGCCAATTTTTGCACCTTGCCTCTCCCACCTCCTTTACAGTAAGAGCAAGTGTTGAGTAAGAAGGGGCAAAGAGGAAAACCCTTTTGACCTTTTCTGGTTTGTAAAACTTGAGATAGTTTAGAGAGATATATCCACCGTGAGAACTTCCAGAGAGCCAAACTTGAGAAAACTTTTGGGAAAAGCCCCTTACAAGTGTATCAAGCACCTCCAAGACCCTGCTCGTGGTAGTAGTCTGATAGTCCATATCCATGGCAAAGAGGGAAAACCTGCCTTGCAAACTCCTCTCCCTTAGAATGCTTACCTTAGTGCCTTTGATATCACTGGCAAATCCATGAAGGTGTATTAAAATAACCTCAGGGTTGGTAGGCTCATAAATGAACATAAGAGAAATTATAGAGGATTTAGAGACAAGAAGAAAGGTCTTCCATCTTTTTGCATTGCTCCTTTGGCTAATTCCTTTGGGCTTTTTTCCAAGAGGTCTAAGCCTCTTTGTTTTCCTTATTGTTATAGCTATAAACCTCGCTATAGTGCTAAAACTTTGGGAAGATAGACTGGGTTTTTACTACAGGCTCATATATAGCCTTGAAAGGGAGAAGAACTTCTCAAAACCCGGTATTCAAGCCTTATGGGCAAACCTTGGAATATTTTCTGTGTTTCTACTCTTTGGAAAAGAGCCTGCTATGGTATCTGTGGTAGTGCTTGCAGTGGGAGATGCCTTTGCCAGCATGGTAGGAATGAGATACGGTAGAACAAGGATGGGAAGTAAAAGCCTTGAGGGAAGTATAGCCTTTTTCCTTTCAACCTTTTTGGTCCTTTTGCCCTTCTTAGGTTTGTGGAAGGCTTTTTTGATATGTTCATTTTCTGCAATTGTTGAAGCTTTGCCAATTAGTGTGGATGACAACTTTAGCGTGCCCTTGACTGCGGGGTTTATTTATTGGATAATGCTTTAAACATGGTTATTCAAAAGAATATAAAGCTCTCACCTTTTACCACCATAAAAGTTGGTGGTATTGCAAAATATTTTAGCCAACCTATAGATGAGGAAGAGCTAAAGCGTGTGATATTCTTTGCGCAGGATAAGGGTCTTGAGGTTTTTCCTCTTGGTAGAGGAGCAAACACTATTTTTGGAGACTTTGAGGGTTTAGTCTTGAGCACTGTTAATTTTAGAGGAATTGAGGTAGAGAAAAAGGAGCAATACTTTTTAATAAGGGCTAAAGCTGGCACGCCTTTGTCTGAGCTTGTTAAACTTTCCCTTGAGGAGAACCTTGAAGGTTTTTATAGGCTTGGGGGCTTTCCAGCTACAGTGGGCGGTGCGGTTGCCATGAACGCTGGAGCTTTTGGATACGAAATAAGCCAGCATCTTGTGGAGGTGGTCTTTATAGATTGGGAAGGAAGGCTTCAGAGTGCAAAAAAGGAAGACCTGAGCTTTTCCTATAGAAAATCTCCCTTTCCTGAGCTTGGAATAGTGCTTATGGCTACCTTTGAAGTGCCAACTGCTAAGCACAAAGTAGAGGAGGAGTTTGAGAGAATAAGGAAGAAAAGAAAACAGACCCAGCCTATAAACATGCCAACGAGTGGCTCTACCTTTAAGAACCCTCAAGGCGAATACGCAGGAAGGCTCTTAGAAAAGGTGGGAATGAAGGGCTATAGAATAGGTAATATTGCCTTTTCTAACCTTCATGCTAACTTTTTGGTAAACTTGGGTGGTGGCACTTACCAAGAGGTTATTAGAATAATACAAGAGGCAAAGAGAAGGGTATTTGAGGATTTTGGTATACTTTTGGAAGAGGAGGTAAAGCTCGTTGAGGGTTGTAGTGCTTATGGGCGGAAGGTCTGCGGAGCGTGAAATATCTCTCAAAAGTGGTCAAGCGGTATTAAAGGCACTCCAAGAGCTCGGACACGAAGCCATAGCCTTAGACCTAACAGAAGACCTTTGCGAAAAGCTGAGAGAAATAAAGCCTGATAAGGTATTTATAGCTCTTCATGGTCCTTATGGAGAGGATGGAAGAGTGCAAGGGCTTCTTGACATACTTGGAATTCCCTACGTGGGTTCTGGCGTTCTTGGAAGCAGTATAGCCATGGATAAGGATATAACAAAAAAGCTTCTTACCTTTCACGGTATAAAAGTGCCTAAGTGGATTTGTGTAAGAGAAAAAGGAGAGGAGTTGAACTGGGATATATACCCTGCGGTTGTAAAACCTGCAGACCAAGGCTCAAGCGTTGGTCTTTTTGTAGTGAATGGCAGAGAGGAAGCAAAGGAAGCCATAGAAAAATGCTTGGAAATCTCAAAAAAGGTCATGGTGGAAGAATACATTGAAGGTAGGGACATTACGGTAGGAATCTTAAAGGGAAAACCACTTCCGCCCATAGAGATAAAGCCCAAGAAGGGAATTTACGATTATGAAAGTAAGTATACGAAAGGTATGACAGAATATACCTTCTTAGAGGAGGAAGAGTTTGTGGAAAAACTACAAGAAATTGCACTTCTTGCATACAAAGTTCTTGAGCTTAAAGATCTTTCAAGGATAGACTTTAGGGTAAACAGAGAAGGGACTCCATATCTCTTAGAAGTGAACACAATACCTGGTTTGACAGAGCTGAGCCTTTTCCCCATGGCTTGCAAAAGGGTAGGAATTGACTTCAAAGAATTGATAAGTATGTTATTATTTTAACACACGTCGGGTGCGAAATTAAGACCATACATAAGCCCTCCTAAAAAAGCTGTAGCCAATAGCATAAGCATACAAGTGGCTAAGCAAAGTTATACCTTGAGGAAGAGAGTGGCTATTTGAGGCAGGGATATTTTGGGCTTTCTTCTTCTTTTTGGCTTAGTGTAGAATGCATCATAGAATGCTTTTTCATAAACAGAGACTACGCCATTTGAATTTTGCACCCAACGTGTATAAGTATGTTATAATTTTATAATATTATGAAAAAGAACCGCAGATTTAGAAAACCGCTCGCTTACATTCTTTCTGTTCTGTGGCTTTTTTCGGTGGGTATTTCTGGTTTTTTTTTCCTTACTTTACTGACAATGTAGAATTTTTCAAAATAAAAGCTCTACATGTAGAAGGTCTTGAAACAATACCACCAGAGGTTGTGGTTGATGAAATTATGAGGTTTAAAAACAACTGGTTATTCATTAATGATACAATCCTATTAAAAAACCTGAATAGTAAAACTGGAAATGCAATAAGTATGGTGAAAATAGACAGAGTTTTTAGCATTGAAGGAGTAAAATTAAAAATATTTATTGAAGAAAGAAAGCCTATATTTACTGTAATCAAGGATGATACAATATATTTCTTTGATAAAAACGGAGTGCTATTCCAATCGGAATATATGAAAGTTGTCAAGCCTCTGGTATATACACATGACATTGAGCTTGTGATGAAAAATTTTAATAAATTAACTATGTTAATTAATTCACTGGAAAAAGAGTTGAGAGAAATCTACATAACGGATCTTAATACAATTGCTTACACTCAAGAGGACTTAAAGATAGTTATGCCTCCAATATTTCTTTTAAATGAACAGCTTGTAAGAAATCTAATAGATACTTTCAAAGCTTATAATATTAATATGAGCGTAAAAGAGTTAGATTTAAGCATAGAAGGTTTGGTAATAATAAGAGAGCTGAAGGAACAAGAATGAGCCTAATAACAGCTCTTGACATAGGAACAAGCAAGGTAGTAGCTCTTGTAGGACAGGTGGATGACTACGGAGACGTTCATATAATTGGCATAGGAGAGAGCCCTTCAAGAGGTGTAGACAGAGGGTATATTACGAGGCTTGACCTTGCTGTAAATTCTATCCTTAGTGCTATTAAAGAAGCCCAAGAAATGGTTGGAGAAAAACTTTCAACAGTGGTGTTAGGTATCTCTGGTCCAACTTTAAAAAGCCAAAATGAGAAAGACACGTTAAGCATAGCTCCTCAACCTGTGGAGATAGATTATACACACATAGAAAGGTTAATAGAGAGAGCAATAATGCGTTCAAGAGAAGAGGGCTACGAGATAATTAGTGCTATACCGAGAAGGTTCGTTTTAGACGAGCAGGAAGGTATTATAGACCCAGTGGGACTTCTTGGTTCAAAGATTTCCGCAGAGGTGCATGTGGTAAAGATAGGAGCAAGTCTTTTAAGGAATACGGAAAAGGTGGTGGTAAATACAGGTATGGAAATAGTAGAGAGGTTTATATCTCCCCTTGCCAGTGCGGAAGCGGTGCTTAATTATGAAGAAAAGGAAGAAGGGGTGCTTATGATGGATATGGGTGCTGGGCTTACCAACTTTGTGGTCTTTTCTGAGGGTTCTATACTCATTACTGGATGTATTCCCATGGGTGGCATTAACATAACGAAGGATATTGCACATTTTATGAAGATAAACATAGAGCAGGCGGAAAAGATAAAGATAGAAAATGGTTATGCCTTAGCGGATGCGGTAAACGACACAGAGAGGATAAAGATAAAGCCCAGAGGTGAAGAAAAGGAAGTTACGGTAAGCAGAAAACAACTTGCTGAGGTTATACAAATAAGACTTGAGGAAATAATGGAAAGGGTAGTTGATTACCTCCATGCGCAAGGAGTAAACTTGAGTTCACTTTATGCAGGAGTGGTTATAACGGGTGGTTCTGCAAAGTTAGCAGGCATACGGGAATTTCTTGAAAGATACTTTGACCTTCCAGCGAGAATAGGTTATCCTACGGGCGTGGTAGGTCTGAAGGAAAAGATGCAAGACCCAGCTTATGCGACAGCGGTAGGGCTTGTTAAGTTAGTCCACAAGGAGCTCACTTTTGAAAAGAAAAGACTATTCCAAAAGGAAAAGGAGAAGATTACAGAGAACAGGTCTAAATTTTCAAGCTTTGTAGCGAAGCTCAAAGCCTTTCTTAGGGATATAATGTGAACCAAGGAGGAGAAGAATGGAACCTCTAAATCCTACGAGAATAAAGGTCTTTGGAGTTGGTGGTGGTGGCTCCAATGCAGTAAATAGGATGTATCTTGATGGTATAGAAGGGGTAGACCTTTTTGTGATAAATACTGATGTCCAGCATCTTGCTTCTCTTGCGGTTCCCAACAAAATACAGATAGGTGAAAAAGTTACGAAGGGTCTGGGTGCAGGTGCAAAGCCAGAGATAGGAGAGCAGGCGGCACTTGAAGATGCGGATAAGATAAGGGAGATTCTAAGAAATACGGATATGCTCTTTATAGCTGCATGCTTAGGTGGGGGAACTGGAACTGGTGCTGCGCCTGTAATAGCGGAAATAGCCAAAGATATGGGTATACTCACTGTGGCTGTGGTAACAAAACCTTTTAACTTTGAAGGACCTAAGAGGATGCAGGTAGCCAATGAAGGATTGGAAAAGCTCAAGGATGTGGTGGATACCTATATAGTGGTAAACAATCAAAAGTTGGTGGAAATGGCGGATAGAAACTTCAGCGTGAGGGATGCCTTCAAAATGGTGGATGATGTGCTTTCTAAAGCAGTTATAGGGATAACAAGCATAGTGGTTACTCCTGCTCTTATAAATGTGGACTTTGCGGATGTGAAAACGGTTATGGAAAAGGGCGGTCTGGCTCTTATAGGTATGGGTGAGGGTAAAGGGGATGGAAGAAGAAACTATGCGGTAGAACACGCCATAAGCTGTCCTCTTCTTGAAAGAAACAGCATACACGGAGCGAGGAGACTTCTTGTAACCCTTTGGGTAAGCGAGGATGTACCTTTTAGAGAGGTTGAGGAAACCATAAACAAGATAAGGGAGTCCGCTCATGAAGACGCCCTAATAATCTTTGGTGCTGTGCTTGAAAACAGTGAAGAAAACTTCATGAGGGTGGCCGTGGTTGCCACAGATTTTGAGGACGCTCAAAGCCTTGGGCAGTTCAAAGTAGTTAAAAAACCTGAGCTTAAAGAACCTATAAAGAAAGCAGTCCCAGAAACCACAATAGAACTTGTCCAGCCAGAAATTGAAGAAATACCAGCCTACCTTAGGAGGAAGAAGAAAATATAAGCATGCAAAGAATAGACACAAAAGGCGATAAGTCCATTGCCTTTCTCCTTGGGCTTGTTTATGGATACAGAAACGCTCAGTTTGAACTAAAGGTCTTTGATATCAAAGAGTTTTGTAAGGAAAACCATGTTGATGATAAGGTTTATTACATAAACAGAAAAAAGGGAGAGGTCTATGAATGCTATACGGAGGATACTACGCATATATGTGTTTTAAGAGAGGATAGGGTTAAGGGTAAAGTTGTGCTTTTTGTATACAAGAAGAACAGGAAAGCTTGATTAGGTTTGAGAATATAAGATGAGCTCTGTCTTTGACAATCAAACAATACATAAATACCGTCAAACTCTCTACCTTTGACTAAGGGTTTGCACCTTTCAAAGTCTTTACTGTATTTATCCTTTGTTATGACAAGTCCCTCCGCTTTATGAGACTCTTCAAGTTTCTTTATGCACCTGCCTGAATAGAAAACAAGGGCAGAGTCTTCCGCCCTATAGAAGTAAACATCTCCCTTATAGGCTTTTATTACAGGGTAGGCTTTGGGTGTAAACCTTTCCTTTTCATAAAGATGCAAGCCAAAGGTAAGCAAAAGTATTGAGACAGTGGAAAGTCCCAGAACCACCTTTAGATACCGCTCACTTACCGCGTGAGATAGCATTATGGCTATGGGTGGGTAGGAAAAGAGTATTAGAAACTAATCACTGAAAGT
>JBBKAW010000009.1 GCA_037722135.1 Aquificaceae bacterium | reverse complement strand
CACATGCCTATAGTGGTTAGACCTGAGGATATAAGATTGCCAAAGAAAAAACTGAAAAAGGATATTTTGTATAGGCTCGGGCTTAAGGAAGGCGAGCAAATAGGTCTTGAGGAAGGTCCATCCAAAAGATGGTTTCAAGTCTCATAGAAGGTAGGCTCGGCTATGTGCCAAACAAGGTAACTGATTTTGTTTAAAAAAACTTTTAGTTGCTGAAGACCTGCTCCACGCATTAAGATAGGAGTTCAATCTATAAACTCTACTTGAAGAATTTAGATATAACTCCAGTGATATATCCCACAAGAAGACCTATAAAGAAACTCAAAACCACCAAAAGCCCCAGAGGCATTGGAGGGACTATGTAGTATACATCTCCAAAGGTTGGCGTAAGCACAAGCACAACCCTTTCCTGATTGAGGAATACTATAGTGCCAGATATCCCTGCAGTTATTATAAGCAAAAGAAAAACCAAAAGCATCTTCATGGCAAACCTTCCTCCCTTTTAGCTATTTGTAGCCTTTTTAAAACTTCTTCCCTTGCAGTCCCGCCATAGGTTTTTCTCCTATCTGCTACCTTGTCCGGTGCTAAAAGTTCTAAGGCATCCTCTTGGTAAAGCTCAGAAAAACTCCTTAGCTCTTCAAGGGTAAGCTCCTCTGGTTTTTTACCCTTTTCAAGAAGGTAGGCGGTTATTGAGCCTGCGGTTTTATGTGCCTGCCTAAAGGGGACTCCTTTCAAGACCAAGTAATTGGCAAGGTCCGTCATGAGGGTAAAGCCTCCGCTTGCCTTTTCCATCCTGTCTGCCCTTATACTCATACCTTCTAACACAAGCGTCATACCTTCAATACAGTCCTTTATAGTCCTTAAGCTATCAAAGAGGGGTTCTTTGTCCTCTTGTAGGTCTCTGTTGTATGCCATGGGAAGACCCTTTAGGACCACCAAAAGGTTCATAAGATTTCCATAAAGCCTTCCAGTTTTGCCTCTTATTAGTTCAAGCACATCTGGGTTTTTCTTCTGGGGCATTATGGAGCTTCCAGTGCATAGCCTGTCGGGTAGGTCCACAAAGCCAAACTCCTCCGTAGACCAGATTATCAAGTCTTCTGAAAGCCTTGAAAGCTTCATGCCACAGACCGCACAGGCGTATAACACATCAAGGATAAAGTCCCTCTCTGCAGTTGCCTGCAGGGAATTTCTACAGAGCCTACCAAAGCCTAAGAGCTCTGCGGTATAAAACCTATCCAGTGGAAAGTCTACGCCTGCGGACGCTCCAGAGCCAAGGGGTAAACAATCCGCACTTCTATAGGCGTTCATAAACCTTTGCTCGTCGCTTAGAAACATCTCTCTGTAGGCAAGAAAGTAGTGAGCAAGCCTTATGGGTTGAGCCCTCTGAAGGTGAGTGTAGGAAGGCAGTAGGATATCTACGGACCTTTCCGCTAATTTCACGAGCTCTTTTCTGAGAGCTCTTAGACTTTGGATAACCTCTATTAGCTTGTCCTTTATGTATAGTCTTTCGTCGGTAGCCACTTGGTCGTTTCTACTTCTTGCGGTGTGTAGCTTTCCTCCCACTTCTCCAAGCCTTCTTATGAGCTCCGCCTCTATGTTCATATGCACATCTTCCAGCTCCTGCTTGAAGTCAAAACTTCCTTCCTTTATGTCCTTTTCTATGTCTTCAAGACCAAGAAGGAGTTTTTGAGCTTCTTCTTCTGTAAGCACTCCAGCCTTTTGTAGGGTCTTTACGTGGGCTTTGCTTTGTTTTATATCCCACAGGGCAAGCTCCTTGTCAAAACTTACCGACTGGGTAAACCTCTCCACAAACTCCTCTGTTTTTTCTTTAAACCTGCCTTCCCAAGGCTTTTGCATGGGAAAATTATAAGCTCAATTTCTTTAAGAGTAAAAGCCCTCTTACTGCTAAAAAGAGCACGGGCAGTTCTACCAAGGGTCCTATCACCAAGGCAAGGGCTATAAGAGGTTCGTTCTCAAAGGCGGTAAGGGCTATAGCCAAAGCTATGGGTGAGTTCCTTGCCATTAGGGTAAGGGTCAAGCTGGCAGTGTTTTGGTAGCTCCTGAGTAAAAGGCGTCCAAGAAAAACACCTACTAAAAAGGCAAAGAGAAAGAAGATAAGAAGAGGTGGAAGCATTTTCAAGAGCAAAAAGGGGTTGTGGGTTATAGCCTGACCTTGAGAGGCAAACATGGATACGATGGCAATAAAGAGAAAAAGGCTTTGGAAATTCACTAAGAAGGAAAGCCTCTCCGAAAACCTTAACCTTCTGAGGGCTTGGGCAGTAAGAAGGGGCAACACTATCACAAAGGCTATGCTTTCCAAAATAGACCAGAGGTTAACAAAGCCTTCCTTAGAAAAGAATAGCTCCAGATAAAAGGGTAAAAGGGCTACCTGCATAAAAAAGTTCACAGGAAGTATGGAGGTGCTAAGGGGTAGGTTTCCGCCTGCCATGGCGGTGAAGATAAGATACCAGTCAGTGCAAGGAGTGACTAAGAGCATCACAAAGCCTATCCAGAGGGCTGTATTTTCCCTTAGGAATATATACCCAAGAAGATATGCAACCGCAGGAGTAATGAGAAAGTTAACCATTAGGCTTATAAGGAAAAACCTACGGTTCCTGTAAGCATCTAACACTTCTCTAAAGGGCATGCCAAGAAATAGACCAAAGAGCATAAGAACCAAGGAGGGCGTTATAAGGTAGCCAGAGATTTCCCTTATAACCTCAAACCTACTCAAATACAAACCTAAAAGGACTGCAAAGATGACCCAAAGGCTTTGAAACTTGACAAGAAAACTCATAACCTGTTAAAAGCCTACCACAGCCTTTCTTGAGATAATCTGACGCATATCACAAAAACAATCCACACAAAAGCCTAAAATTTACTTGAACTTAAAAAGGAGGCAGGTATGTGGCGAGTTTTGTATACAGGTCAAAGACCTCACTATGAGAACATAGCACTTGATAGGATAATGCTGGACTTAATGTCCGAAGGTAAAATTCCACCCACTATAAGGTTTTTGCAGTTTAAACCTGAGTGCGTGCTTGTGGGCTTTCATCAAGCTGTGGAGCAAGAGGTAAGGCTTGAATATACACAAAGAGAGGGCATAGAGGTAGGAAGAAGGATAACAGGCGGTGGTGCCATATACTTTGACGAAACGCAGATAGGTTGGGAGGTTATAGCCACCACCGACCAGCTTGGAAACCTTAGCTACGAAGAGCTTACAAGGAAAATATGCACCGGTGTGGCAAAGGGACTTCAAAAACTTGGAATAAGGGCGGAGTTTAGACCAAGAAATGACATAGAGGTGGAGGGCAGAAAGATATCTGGCACAGGTGGAGTTTTTGAAGGCAGAGCTTTCCTATATCAAGGAACGGTGCTTATGGACTTTAACGTGGAAAGGATGCTAAAGTCCCTGCAGATTCCTGTGGAAAAGCTCACCTCAAAGGGTATAAAATCCGCAGAGGACAGGGTTGAGTGGGTAAAGAGGGCTTTGGGGTATCTGCCTCCCAAGGAAGAGGTTTTTTCCGCACTCCTTGAGGGTCTAAGGGAAGAACTCAACATTGAATTTGAGTGGGGAGACCTTACACAGGAGGAGATAAGGCTACTTGAAGAAAAAAGGGACTATTTTAGAAGTGATGATTGGGTCTATCATGTAAAGAAGGCACCTGAAGATAGTGAAATGCTCTATGGCATATACAGATGCCCTGGTGGAACCTTTAGGGTTTCCGCCAAGGTGGACCTGCAGAGCAAGGTCCTCCAACAGGTAATAATAAACGGAGACTTTTTCGTGAGACCTCAAAGGCTCATATACGACCTTGAGGCTTATCTAAAGCACACACCCATAGTGGATGTGGAAAAGAGAATAAGGGAGTTCTTCTCTCAAAGGGACTGGGAAGGGCTAAACCTTACAGTGGATGACCTTGTAGAGGCTGTGCTTTTCCCTCTGCGGAAAATAGAGGGAATAGACTTGGGTATAGAAAAAAAAAGACTGAATAACATAATAGCGTCCATAGGTGGTGGGCTTATAGAAAACATAGAAAAGGCTAAGGTTATGCTTCTGCCTTACTGTGCCAAGCCTCGCTGGTGCGACTATAGACATCTTGACGACTGTGGGGAGTGTGGAGGTTGCACGGTAGGAGATGCCTACAGGCTCGCTTACCAAAAGGGCATGATACCTATTACTATAACCTCCTTTGAGCTTTTGAGGGATACGCTCCTTTGGTGTGCTCAGAATGGATACACTTACATAGGACACTGCTGTTATGAGTTTTACGAAAAGCGGTATGAGATATTCAGAAGGGCTTTTCAAGAAGGTGCCAAGGGTGTGCTTTTTGATATAGTAGGGACCACTTGCTACAGTCTTGGAGTGGAAGAGGAAGAAAAGGCATATCATGGAGAGTTTACAGTGGAGCTTGACCTCATAAAAGAAGACCTCTACAAGAGCCTTTCCATAAAGGAAGATGTGAAAGAAGGAACTGGTAAAAGGGAGCTTAGCTTTGACTTTTCACCTTACCTTGTGGACTTTAAACCCTCCTATTACAAAAAGCCTAAGGCAGTGCCGACGCCTGAGGAGGACAGGACAAGAACCTCTATGCAAAGGGAAGTTTTCCTCGGGGAGGCAACCATAGGAGAAGAAGTCCTTAGCTACCAGCAAGCCTTTGAAACCCTTGCAAAGTGGATAAGGGAGTCGGAAAGACCCACGCTGGTGGTGGGACCCTTGCTCTTTTGGGACTTTGGAGATAAGGAGCTACAAAACAAGGCAAGGCTTGTAAGGGAACTGATAGAAAAGGTTGGGAAGTTTAATGTAAAGGTCTTGCCTGACTACAGACCAAAGCTCAAAAAGTATGACCCTACAGTGGAGATGGACCCACCAAACCCACACCATGCGGTCCTGCACGGGAAACACGACCTAACGGTGCTTGTGGGAGTCCATTGCTACAGGACAGACTTTGTAATAAGGCTTTTGAAAAAGCACACGGACACCAAAGTGGTTGCCCTTTGCGGTCTTTATGGACATCCTACTGCGGACTTGTCTACGAGCTTCACTGATGCGGAGAAGTTGGAAACTTTGCTTAAGCTTTTGTGAAAATTTGCAACTGTTATGGATTTGATATAATTTACCCTTCGCAACTTTGCAAAGGCATTAGGCATATATTGGTCTGATTATGATTAAAATTATTGAGCAGAGGTTTACACAGGAGGAAAAAGAGCTTGTCCTTGAGATATTGGAAAGTGGACAGATAACAAGGGGTAAGTGGACTTCTCTCTTTCAAGAGGAGTTTGCCAAATACCTTGGTGTAAAGCATGTATTTACTGTTTGCTCTGGAACTGTGGCTCTCTTTATAGCTTTGAAGGCTCTTGGTGTTGAGGGAAAAAGGGTAATAGTCCCTGCTATGAGTTTTATGGCAACCATTGATGCGGTCTATCTTGCGGGTGGTGTGCCAGTGGTGGTGGATGTGGACAATTACTATACCATGGACCCTGAGCAACTTGAGGATGCGGTAAAAAAATACAGACCAAAGGTGGTTATACCCGTGCATCTATACGGACAGACTGCGGATATGGACGCCATTATGTGGCTCTCTGAAAGATATGGCTTTTATGTGCTTGAAGATTCCGCTCAAGCTCACGGAGCTCTTTGGAAGGGCAAAAGGGCTGGCTCTCTCGGGCATATTTCCGCCTTTAGCTTTTATGCCTCCAAGAACCTACCTATGGGAGAAGGTGGTGCAATAGCCACAAACAGTGACAAACTCGCTAAAGAGATTAAAAAGTGGATAGACTTTGGAGACCACCCTGCCTTTAATGTTAGGATAACCGAGTTTCAAGCAGGCATAGGATACCTTATGCTAAAAAGGCTTGAAGAGCACAACCAAAAAAGAAGGGAGAATGCATTTAAGTATATGCAATCCTTAAACGGCGGCTTTGTCCATCCTGTGGAAAGAGAAGGAGCATACCACGTATACCATCTTTATACCCTAAGGCATCCCAACAGAGACGCCATAGTGGAAAAACTAAGAGAAAAGGGTGTGGACGCAAGGGTCTATTATAGCTATCTTTTGCACCAGCTAAGAGGCGCAGAGCACTTACCCACACCGAATGCAGAAAAATTCAGAAAAGAAGTCTTTTCCATACCAGTCCATCCCTACCTTACCGAGGAAGAGATAAACTTTATCACAGAAAGCCTTATGGTTGAGGTTGGGTTAGCTCCGAACCCCTTATGTTGAAGATAGCCATTTCAACACAGCTTTAGTTTTTACTGTTTTTTAAAAGTCAAAACAAATATAATCGTCAACTGTGTTTTAATATTTAGACCATGAGAGTTTTAAGCGGTATGAGACCTACAGGTAAACTGCACCTTGGGCATTACTTTGGTGTGATAAAAAACTGGGTAAAACTCCAAGAGGAGCACGAAACCTTTTATATGGTGGCGGACTGGCATGCCCTCACTACAGGCTATAAAAGGGTAGAGGAGATACCTCAAAACATAGAAGATATGCTAATAGACTGGCTTACTTTAGGCATTGACCCAAAAAAGAGTGTGGTATTTCAACAATCAAAGGTAAAGGAACACGCGGAGCTTTTCCTCATATTTTCCATGATAACACCCAAGAGCTGGCTTGAGTGGAACCCCACTTACAAAGATACTAAGTATAACCTCCTTAGAATTGCGGACCTTAGCCTTATGTTTAAAGGTGGTATTAGAGACCACGTAAAGACCCTTGTGGCAAAACTTCCTTACAAGGTTGAGGACCTTGACGCTCTTGAGGAGCTCCTTCTTGACACCATATCTGACGCTCTTATAACCGCTCTCTTTGAGGGATATCTGGATAAGGAAATGTTTAAGGAACTCAATGTCTCAAAGAGGGACTTTTACGACACGGACACTTACGGCTTTTTAGGCTACCCCGTGCTTCAGGCAGTGGACATACTCATATACAAGGCTCAGGCAGTCCCTGTGGGAGAAGACCAGCTACCTCACATAGAACTCTCAAGGGAAATAGCAAGAAGGTTTAATCACCTATACGGAGAAACCTTTCCAGAGCCTCAGGCTATACTCACAGAAACTCCAAGGCTTCCAGGCACAGATGGAAGGAAGATGAGCAAGTCTTATAACAATGCCATATACTTTGCGGACAGCGAAGAAGAGGTAAAGAAGAAAGTCATGAGCTTTTACACAGACCCACAAAAGCTAAGAAGAGGAGACCCCGGAAGACCAGAGATATGCCCTGTGTTTTTCTACCATAAGATTTTCTCTCCATCAGAAAGAACTCAAGAAATAGAAAGGGAATGCAAAAGTGGTAAACTTGGATGCGTGGACTGTAAAAAAATCATGCTTGAGGGTCTTGAGGCTTTTCTTAAACCTATCAGAGAAAAAAGAGAACAAGTTGCCAAAGACAGGGAGCTTCTTATACATATACTTGAGGAAGGCTCAGAAAAGGCAAGACAGATAGCCAAAGAAACTATGGAAGAAGTGAGATTAAAAACAAGAGTGGGATGACCTACATACTTCTGGCAATCCTTCTCTTTGCAGTATATATACTGGTTGCAGAGCTTTATCCTATAAGGTTTTTTAAGGTTGAAAAGGTAAATAAGACGAGTTTCCCAGAGCTACCACCTGTATATTTGTATTCTTTTGAGCTCCATATCCATACACAGTTTTCCTACGACTCTCTTGGAAAACCAGAGGACCTAAAAAAGGCTTCAAGGGAAGAAGATATAGATTTTCTCATAATTACAGACCACGACAACGACCATATAAAATACTTTGCGGATGAGGGCATAATAGCGGGTAAGGAAGTAAAGATTACAGATGAAAAGGGTAGAGTGCTTGGAGATATTCTTGAAGTGGGAGACCTAAAAGTGGTAGCACATCCCTTCAAGGAAAAATACAAATGGCGTCTACCACTTCCAGAAGATTATCTTTTTGAGCTAATAGACCTAAAGGATGCTCTGCTTGAGAGAAAAATGCTCCTTTTCTTTCTCCTGCCTTACATAACTCTAAGGTCTTTAATCTCCATAAACTTGGCTTTGAACTTTATAAAGAGGCTTGTGGACATAAAAAGATACGCTCTTATGTATATGAAGATGGGTATAAAAAATCCAATAGTTGCAGGGCTTGACCACCATGTAAAGGTATACATAAGGGAAGTGGGCATAAGGTTTTTGTTTCCAAACTATACGCACAGTTTTAGGATTCTACGCAACTTTCTCATAAGCAGTAAAAGGATAGAAAGCAAAGAGGACTTCCTTAAGGAGCTCAAGAGAGGTAAAGGGGTAATCTCCTTTAGTAAAAAGTCCACCCTCTTCTGGCAGGAGGGTTCATGGCTCAAAATCCTTCCACCAACTAACTGCTTACTTTTAGTTTTGGAAAAGGAAAGGGAAAAGTCATACTTAGGCTCATACTTTGAGCTACCAATTCCCTCTGAAAATAGCCTATTTCTCGGCTATACTTATAAATTCAGACTATGGAACTTTTACTTTGGGCTTGTGCCACTTTTTATATTTTCTTTTAGGGAGGATAAGCATGCAAGAGCTACCGCTTCCTGAGGAGATAAAGGAGAAGATCCTACAGAAGGTTTCAAACAAAGCCTTGGCTCTAAAAGCCTTTGAATACATAAAGTTAGTCAAAAGGGAAGATGGAAGTCTGTGGGTCAAAGAAGAGTTTGAGGATATCAACAATCACGCCTTGTGGTTTATGGTCTTGGCTTGTGTAAACTATGCACAGAGGCTAATAAGAGGAGAGGAGATAGACTAATGCCTTGGAATGTGATAGTGAGGAAAAAATTTAGCTGGGCTCACTTTCTAACAGACTATCATGGTGCTCCAGAGCCTATTCATGGACACACATGGATGGTAGAGGTGCACATAAGGGCGGACAAGGTGGATGCAGGCGGTATGGGCTACGATTTCTTGGAGGTTGACGCCTTCTTGAGAGAGCTATTGCCAGACTACAGGCTTTTGAACGAGTTTGTGGACTTCTCTCCAAGTGCGGAGAATATGGCAAAGTGGATTTATGAGAAGGTCAAAGAAAAATACCCCACAGTCTCCAAGGTTGTGGTTTGGGAAAAGGAAGACTGTGGGGCGGAGTATTGGGAAGATTAACAGTTGACGCAGTGTTTCTCTTTTGCTTCCCTTGCCTTCTTTGCCGTTTCTGGGTCGTAGGCTTTACCTTGCCAGAGCATCTGATAGACCACTTCGTAGGTGCTTTCTGCAAGCTCTGTTAGCTCCTTAAAGAGCTTTTTAAAGCCTTCGCTTCTGTGGGATTCTTCGTGGTCTTCCAAGGACCTCCAGAAGGTAATGATAAGCACTTCTCTGTTTTTGAGTGGGTGCTCTGTGGTCTGACCTGCGGTTGAGCCCTCAAGGGATACACCGCCAGTGTTGAGTGCCACAAAACCTCCGTAAAAGCCCGTGTCTGAGTGGTAAGTCTTCACATGCTCGCACAAATATGCCACCTTTTCCGCCACATCGTCAATGGTAACACCCTCTTTGAGCACCACGTAGTTAATATTAACCACTGCATCCTCTGGAACATCCACTATATAGTTTCCATACATGTTAGCACCTCCTAAGAGTTTTAAAGTGTATTACAATATAATGAAATTCTTAATAAAAGACTATGCGTTAAATCATAAATATTGACACTCAATATCCCTCATATGCCCTTTCATAGAGCCTTTGCACGTCCTCAAGGGTAGGCTCTACGGGGTTTATGGCAAACAAGCCTCTTGAGAGCATATACACATCCTCTGTAAGCCTTTCAAGTTTTTCCTTTTCCACGCCAAGGTCTTTTAGGCTAAGTCTCATACCAACCCTTTCTAAGAAGTCCTCAAGGGCTTTTACTGCCATGTGAGGCTTTGGCTCATAACCCATAAGCTCTGCAAAGAGGGCGTATTTTTGTGGATTTCCTTTGTAATTAAAGTCTGTGATGGCAACCGCCAAAGCGGAAAGACCTTCTCCATGAGCTACCTGAGGGTAGTGGGCGGACACGGGATGCTCCATGCCATGTATGAGGGCTACCCTTTTTCTGTCTATGGCAATGCCTGCGAGCATGCTTGCATAACTCATATAAGACCTTGCCTGAAGATTTTCTGGCTCTTCTATGGCAATAGGTAGCCACTGCTTTATAAGGCTTATGGCTCTTATGGCAAACTCTTCTGCGAAGGTATTGGAAAGTTTGTTGGTAAGGGATTCAAGGGCATGCATAAGGGCGTCTATGCCGGTTATGGCGGTAAGCCTTGCGTTCATACTTACAGTCAAGGATGGGTCTATTATGGCTACCCTTGGGTAGTTTAAGGAGTGAGATATAACCAGCTTCTCCTTTCTTATGGGGTTTGAAAGAACCGCATACCTGTTTACCTCGCTTCCCGTGCCTGCAGTGGTAGGAATGCATATCACAGGTCTATTCAAGAAGGGTATGAGCCTTGGACCTTCAGGATAGTTCACATAGTCCCAGGCGTAGCCTTCATTGGAAGAAACTATGGATATGGCTTTTGCACTGTCAAGACTGCTACCTCCACCAAGACCCACAATGTAGTCTATCTTTTCCCTTACCACAAGCTCACTTGCCTTGTTTACGCTCTTATCTGTAGGGTTTGGCTCAATTTCGTCAAATACCAGAACTTCTTCCGCACCGTTTCTTCTAAGGGATTCAATCACCCTTTGAAGAGAGCCATTCTCCTTTGAGCTTTTCCTTCCAGTGACTATGAGCACTCTGTAGCCAAAGCGTTTACCAACCTCTCCCACCTTGTCTACAGAACCTATACCAAAGATTATCTCAACGGGTAGATAAAACTCAAAGTTCATGCCTCTGTTATGTCTTCTCTTTGAATTTCCATCTCCTCTGGTATGGTTGCCTCAAAGGTAAAGGCGGGGTATGTGGGCACTATGCCTTCCTCTTCTGCCTTTTCCGCACAATGTGCATGGTATCTTGTCCAAGGTATAGCCAAGAGTCTCTCAAAGGGTATCTCTTCGTTGCAGTATTCACATATGCCGTATGTTCCTGCCTGCATCTTGTTGAGGGCGTGTTCAATTTCTCTAATAAGGAAAAACTCTCTTGAGGACAGGGTATCAAGAAGTTCCTGCGTGTAGGTCATCTGACCTATGTCTTCTAAGTCTCCTGGTTCCTTTACCTCTTCCTCAATGCGTGCCTGTGTGTCTTCTTTCTTTTTGTAGCGTTCAAGAAGTTTTGCCTTCTCCTCCAAGAGCTTTTCTCTCAAAAGTTCAAGCTGTTCTTTACTTAGCATATTAGCCCTCCTTAAAAAGGAATTCAAAATAATATATGCTAAAATTTTTTCTCATGTATTCCATTTTACACAAGCACAAGGGCATAACAGTAGCTATAATAGCCTTAGCTACCGCCGGCTTTTTCCTTTGGCTCTTCTTCGCAGGAGGCGTCGGTGATATAACTTCTCCTTCTAAGAGGTGTGTGGTGGAGGTAGGCTCAGGGTGTATAACCCTTAAGGACTACAGAAGGGAGCTTTTGAGGTTTTCCGACCTTTTGCAAAACCCACAGATGGAAGAGCTAATAAGGGAGCAAGTTATCTCTAACCTTATAGCCCAAGAGCTACTTTATCAAAAGGCAAAGAGCCTATCTTTTATTGCAAGTGATGAAGAGGTGGTTGAAGTTATAAAGTCTGACCCCTCCTTTCAAGAGGGTGGACTTTTTAGCTCTTCCAAATACAGAGAGGTGCTCTCAAGGATAGGTATGACGCCAAAGGAATATGAAGAATACATAAGAAAACTGCTTAGCATTCAAAAACTCCTTAGCTTTCTAACCAACGGTGTTTATCTTACAGAGAAGGAATTGGAAATAAACCTTCTTGCGGACAGCACTCTTCTGAGCGGTAGTCTCTACCTTATAACCTCTGCGGATGTATCCCAAAAATACAAGCCTACAGAACAAGAGCTATTGGAGTATTACCAGAAGAACAAAGAGCTTTTCAAAAGACCAGAAGGAAAAGTAGTCTGGGTGTGGAGAGAAAAGGATAAGGAGAAGGCACTGTCTATTTATAACAATCTAAAGGCTGGAAAAGAAGCAGAAGGCTATCAAGAATACAAATTGCCAGAGGACTTTCAGAAGATGGGCGGTCTTCTTGAGAAAGAAGCTCAAAGGCTCAACCCTCAGGAAAGGGTAAGCATTACAAAAGAGGGTGAGGATTATGTGGTTCTGTATCTCAAGCAGGTTATCCCTGCAGGTTATGAGGATTTTGAAAAGGTAAAGGAAAAGGTAAAGGAAAAACTCGTAGAGGAAAAGTCTCTATCTTTGGTAGAGCAAAAGGCACAGGAAGTTGCCAGGCTCTTGAAGGAGGGGAAAAAGCCAGAGGCGAGATTTCTAAACTTTTCTGACACTCCAGCCCTTCAGCTTAATGCGGTTGTCAACATAGACCAAAAGGATATGGTTCGTATAGTGCTATCTCAAGATAGGGTCTTTGGTCCTTACCCTCTCAGACAGGGCTATGGTGTAGTGTTTGTGGAAAATAGAAGCAGAAGGGAACTAAAGCCAGAAGAAAAGGAAGAGGTGGTCAAGGACATACTTAGTCTTAAATCTCAGGCAATACTAAACCAGTATGTGGAATATTTGAAAAGGAACACTAAAATACGCATAAACAAAGAATTACTTGGAGGTGGATAAGATGGAGAAAAAGTGGAGAACCGCCATAACACAACATGTGGGTCATGAGACCTACATAAGGGGCTATAGGCTCTTGGACCTTGTGGGGAACTTGAGCTTTGCGCAGGCTATATACCTCATTCTCAAAGGTGAGCTTCCTAACGAGAAAGAGTCCAAGATGATGGAAGCCATATTCGTCTCTATTATAGACCATGGCATAGCACCACCTTCTGTTATATCTGCAAGGGCGGTCGCTTCTGGTGGAAACTCGCTCAATGTGGGAGTTGCGGCAGGTGTGCTTGCTTTTGGCTCCGCTCATGGTGGTGCTCTTGAGGATGCCATGAGGTTTATACAAGAGGGTGTGGCAAGTCAAAGGAGCGTGGAAGATATAGTAAGAGAGTATCTTGAGGCAAAAAGACCCATACCCGGCTATGGACATAGATACTACAAAGACTTTGACCCAAGAACAAAGAGGCTTATGGATATAGCCAAAGAGCTTGGCTTTTATGGCAAACACTGTGAGTTTGCGGAAGCGGTCCAAGAGGAAATTGGCAGGCAAAAGGGTAAAAGGCTGGTTCTTAATGTGGATGGAGGCATTGCTGCAGTGGCTTCGGAGATGGGTTTTGATTGGAGGCTCGGAAAGGGCTTTTTCATAATAGGAAGGGTGCCGGGGCTTGTTGCACATGTTTATGAAGAACTCACCACGGAAAAGCCCTTCTCCAAAAGGCTTGATGAGGAAACGGAGACCGAGTATACTGGCGTGCCACCAAGGGAGCTACCTCCAGAGTTCAAAAGGATATGAAGATACAAGAGAACATATTAAGGATCTACAAGTTTTTTACTGGAATAGTCTTTAACATCACTATAGTAATACTTCTCTTCTCACTTTTTGTAGGCTTGGGAAGGACCATTTTAGAACTTGGTTTTGTATTCACTGAGGAAACAGTAAGGCTTAGTATAAAGGACTTGGTCACCAACGTGCTGTCTATAGTTATACTCCTTGAACTGGTAAGGGCTTTTGTGGACTACTTTGAACACGAAAGGGTTAGAATTGAAATACTCATAGAAATAGCCATAGCCTTTATGATAAGAGAGCTTATGATATATATCTTCGCTGGGAATCTTAAGGGGACTGATGTGGTCCTCTGGACCCTTGGTATAGCCCTTCTTGTGGGTGCAAGGACCCTAACGGTGATATATAAACCCACCAAGTGAGCCTACACTTCGTATATGATGTCAAGAAGCTCGCTGGCTTTTTGTGGGTCTATTTCCTTTAGCTTTTTGTATACCTCCCTTGCTTGTGAAACCTTTCCAGCTCTTGTGTAGGCAACTCCCAGCTTAAAAAGAAGCTCTGGGTCTTGTGGCTTTTCTTCTATCTCCTTTTTCAAGTCCTCTATGAACTTCTCCAATAGACCCTCTCCCATTTTGCTAAAAATACCCTTATAACCCTTTTCCATCATAGCCTTGCTCCATGAAACCTGTAGTTAAGACTACGTATCCTCTCCAAGTTTTCTAAAATTATATCCTCCACGAAGGGATTGTATGATATGACCACAACACTTAACCCAAAGCCACCTTCCTCAAGCAGTCTTCTTGAAGTGTAAAGGAACTCCCTAAGCACTTCGTCCTTTTCTATCTCAAAGGGTGCTCCAAGGAA
>JBBKAW010000008.1:7251-14477 GCA_037722135.1 Aquificaceae bacterium | reverse complement strand
TTCTGTCTTCATCCTCAAGAGGGCTATGAGAGTCTAAGGAGCTTGTGTGTGCCGAGGTGGTGTTTCCCCACTGCTCTGAAAGGTTAGAAGTCCCAGGGTGCACGTTAGAAGAGAAGGCTTCGTCGTTGGCATCTTTTATCTTCCAGAGGAGAAAGAGGACTGCCAGCAGTAAAAGTATCCATTCCATAGCTCACCTCCTATCTCTAAGAATTTGGAAAGGCTTCATCGTTGGATTTTTTAATTCTCCATATAAGAAAGGCAAGCACTAAAACCAAAACTAACCACTCCATCGCTACCCTCCCATATTTATAATGTATCCTCCTTCTCGCAAACTTCTCAGAAACTCAAGGTCAAGCACTTGCTCGTAGGTTCTGTCTTTGCTACTGTAGTTGTATATGTATCCCTTGTCGTAGTGTCCAAAGGCTACGCCAAAAAGATATGCCAAAGCGACAGGGCAGGAAAAGAAAAAGTGAATTGCCCTATAGGCTTTCTTACCCTTTACCTCTTGCACCGCAGAGGAGATTTCTTGAGCTATCCTCTTGAAATTGCTTGGCTCAAGGTTTCCTCTGGAAGACTCTGTAGTAAGGAGCAAAAGGTCTGCCTTAATGCCCTTGCTCTCTAAGAAATGCTCCACGTCCGCAGTGGGATTGTGGTGGGAGAAAAAGAGGACTACCGCAAGGTCTTCTCCACCTTCTTTTAGTTCACTCTTCACAAATTGGTAGTCCCTTGTGTGCTCCTTTATCTCCCTTGTGTTTTGTAGGTCAATGGGAAAGTATTTTCTCTCACTGCTATGGTAATGATAGAAAACAGAGGGTCTTGTGTGTCCGTAGAGTATTCCCAAGGCAAAGGAAAGGCTCGCAGGTCCGTTTACCACAATATGAGCTTTTAGCCTACCTATGAGGGTATAGTCAAGAAGGCTTATGAGCCCAAAAAACCTCTTTGCAGTTTCCTGCCATCCGATACCACTTAGCTGACCTGTTTGTATGACAAGTTTTGATGGGTCTATGCGATGGATATTTTTTAAGTTTAGTAGGTTTTCCTCCTTATGGAAGAACTCCTCAAGCCTTAAGTGGTCAATGGAAACCGCCACAGGGACTTCCACAATATTTGCACTTAGCCAATTCAAAAGGTCATCCACCTTAGGAAGATGAAAGGGCATAGCCAAGTGCATGTTGAACCTTTCACACACCTCAGACTTTTTATCTAAAGAGTCCACCTTCACTATCCTACCATCCTTCCTAACTCCACCGCTCCAGCAGAGGTTTGGTGGTAGCCTTTTCTTTTCCGCATCCATACACAAAGCCAAGGTCAAAGAAAGTTGAAAGCTGTTTCCCACAAACTCACTGTCAAAGATAACACTAACAGACCCAGACACAAAGCCTTTGGAACGCAGATATTCCACCACTGGAGTGATATACCTTTTCTTTTCTGGTAGGTTGCAAAAGACCTCTGGTGTATCCTTTATTGCCAGACCCCTTATTAGCTTGCCATCCCTTTCAGAGACCGCAGGAAACTCAAACTCCACATAGGGATTTTCCAAAAGTGCCTTTGCGGACGCCTTCTTTATACCCAAAGCCTTGGCAAGTTTTTCCTCATCAAAATACCTTTCAGAAAGGCGTAGATGCTTTACCAGAGCAAAATGCACCCCAGGGCTTAAATAATCCCACTGCCTTATAAGGTCTACAAGGACTTCTTCCAAGTCTCCCCTGTAGAGAAACTCTATAAGGTCTTTTTCCTTGAAAAGGCTAAAGTTCCACAACCTTTAATTCCTCCGGAATGTTTATTCCAAAGAAGTTTCCAAGAATCTCCAACCTTGGAGACTCTACCTCACCCTCAAAGACCACCACAGAACCCAAAAGCACCCTAACAACCTTACCCACAAACTCTATAGGCAAGTAAAGCCTTAGCAAACCTTCCTCCAAAACCACAAAGAAATTCCCTACCTTGAAGTATCTATTATCCGCTGCGAGAGCATAAGTGCGTATCTCTTCAAGAGCCTTTTCTGTATCTGTTGAAAGCCTTATAACCTGTGCCTCTTCCCTTTCTGCAAGCTCCGCCTGAGCCAGCAGTGAATACATGGTCCACTTTGCCCACCGCTTAGAATTGAGTTTGATGAACCTTCTCGTGGCAAACTTTAGCTCCTTTTCCCTTGATAGGTATTCTTCTATTTTGCTTAGCTCCTCTTCAGGCAGTTTACCTATGACCTGACTGTAGTTTTCTATAAGCTCCCTTCTTAAATAATCCCATACTGGAACCACACCCAGTTTAAGCCCACGAGACCTTAGCTCGTAAATAGGCGTGGAGTTAGGTAAAACCTGCAAATAGGAAGTGAGAGGAACTGTTTTGTATAGACCCTCTTGGACTTCTTGCAAAATAACAAACCTCTCCACAGGCACAGACCAGAGCTCCCTAATCTGCCCCACTTTTGGCTCCTTTTTATGAGGAACTTCCAGAAGCTCATCGCTCCCTTCTTTCAAGTTCTTCTCGTATATCTCCAAAAGCTCCAATTCCAAACTCATGGCACGTCTCCTCTTTCATTACATATATAACCCCTTTTTTGACAAACCTCTGACAAAAACCTTTCCACCATCGCCCTTATCTCCTCTGGAGAGGCATCACCTAAAATCTCCCTAAGTTTACCCTTCCGTAGCCTTTCCCACCTCTTATATAGGTTATCCTTAGAAATATCCCTCAGTTCTATCTCCGAGTTATATAGATACTTATAAAAGTAATAGCATAGCACTACCATATCCCCGTCTTTGAGATTTTTCATAAGTGCCTCAAAAAGCGTGCTACCCTCCACTTCCGCAAAGTGATGTCTTGTATCTCTAAGGTTATCTTCATGAACTACAGGCTTTGCATCCTCCTCTTCAAAAACCTGTTCCTGAAGGCTGTAAACCTCTATCTTTTCGCCGTTTATAATGTCTACTAAGAAGTTTCTTATGAGGGTTTTCAAGTAATGCAGGTTTATATACTCTAACCTCTGCAGATAGTCTTTGTTGTTTATTAGCCTAAGCCTCAACTCAGATAGGACTTCCTCCTCGTAGTCATCTCCGAATTTTCTCCTTAGCAAGGCATCCATATACTGGCTCAATGAGGACCTTATTAGCTTTTTCATATAGTTCTCTTCCTTTACACCACCATACAAAAAGCCAGAGATAAGTTGTTTGTAGTCCCTCATCTAAAATACTCCCTTCTTAAGCTATCAAGAAACTCAAGGTCTCTACACGTGCCACAAAATTCGTATTTAAACTCCCTAAACCTATCCTTATGCACCATATAGGCAAGCACCTCTTGTCTATTTCTGTCTTTTAAAATAAAGCACTCTACATCAAGGCTTTGACATGCTTTATTTTTACCCTTATAGCAAAGGCTAAGGTCTACCCTGCGTTTTGAGTAGGTTTTTGTAGTTAGAAAGACAATATGGTAAAAGTCCCTTTCAAGCCTTCCTATAAAAGGTCTTCTCCTTCTTGTCTTGTATACTCCAAGGTCTAACCTGAGAAGGTCTTCAAGCCTTGATAAGGTCTCACCGGTAAAAACCCCCAAGAACCTCTCCCCAGAAGACACAATTTTCTCTTCGTCCCCTAACTTTTTCTCAAAAAGTTTCTCAAAACCTTTGAGCTTTTCCATCTGTTAATAAGATTATAGCTCAGTCTTCTTTGACTGCTACCATATCAAAGATAACCACCTGCTTTTTGTTGTTCACGTAGCACATGCGAATATCATTGTCAAAAGTCAAAGAAGAGGCTACCACGCTAAAGGTTTTAGTCCCAGCGGTTATGTCTATTAAGATTTCCTTTTCCTTGTAGCCCTGTGCCTTGAGAGTTTCTATTGCTTTGTTGAAAGTTCTCTGTAAGCTCAACATATCCTCATAGTCCACTGCCTCACTAAATTCAAAAAGATCGTGTTCTATATCCACCCTTGTCCGCATATACTCAACAAAATCCTCAGAGTGTTTTGCACTTTCCAGAGAAGGAATTACCAAAATTTTCTTTAACTTTGCACCTTGCTCTAAACACTTTTTTAACAAAAATTCCTGCTGACTCCAATTATTAGCTCGCATTGGGTCAGGATTAGGTATGCTCAAGCCCATTAGTAGCACCTTTACCCTTTTGAGCTCTTGCTGGTCGTAGGTTTCCACTTCGTATTTAACCCCTGCTATTTTGCTTATTAAACGTTTCAAAAGCCAGTAGAGTATTAGGAGAATGAGGATAGACAAAACCAAGAGAATTAGAGACACCCATTCGTTTGGCAATAGCTCACCTAAGAGGTCTTTTATGCTATCTGGAAACCACCCATAGAAGAGGGCTACCAATAAGACTATAGCCAAACCTTCCTTACTTTTTATGTCTCCAAGAAGTTGCCTTAGGTTTTTTTGAACTTCTGCAACTTTCATAGTTCATAAGTATATAGGTCTTAGTGTGCTTTCTTACCTTAGTTTTACGCATATGGATAAAACATTCACTCTTTCTGAGTTTCATTATAATCTTTATTTATGGGTAGAGGGAATACTTCTCCATGCGACTCCTCAAACTCGTTAGATTTATTAGAGTGCATGAAATTTAAAAGCGAAAGACCGCTTAATGCCTTTAAGATAAACGACTTGTATGTTATTGGAGTTTATGAAGGCAAGCTAAGTGAATACGACATAATAATAAGGTATAGACAAAAGAACAAAAACACTGGAGAATGGTCTAAAATAAGAACTCCAAAACATATTCATTGGACAGTGGATATGCTTTTGAAAATGCTTTCAAGTCCAGAGCTTACGAGAGAGTTTTTGGATTTTCTTGCAGAAAGATGGGAAAAAGTAGAACCTTTAAGAAGTGAAGAAGAGAGAAAATTGAGAACCAGTTATGAGTATATAGCTAAAACCTATGAAAAGGAGCTTGATAGATATTTTGAGCTGGGAAAGTATGGGGAATATTCCATAAAATTTCTAATTTTCCTTGCAGAACTATTGATGACTCAAGAGAAGACAAACAGGGAAGATGCATATATGTTTAGGAAACTCCTTGACGCTATTAAAAGAGGAGAGGAGATATACAAAATTATTAGCATTGCCACTCTCAAGGGTGGTTAATCATGAAAATTTTTACAAAGAAGACAAAACCCAAACCCTTTGTAAAATGGGCGGGTGGGAAAAGGCAAATAGTAAACTTGCTGGTAGCTTATATGCCAAAAAACTATGGAACTTACATAGAGCCTTTTGTAGGAGGTGGTGCTCTGTTTTTCCAAATTCAGCCACGAAAGGCTATAATTGGAGATATAAATCAAGAGCTAATAAACGCATATCTTGTGATAAAAGACCATGTGGAAGACCTCATAGAAGACCTAAAGACACACAAAAACACTCCAGAATATTACTACAGGATAAGAGCCATAGACCCCAAAAGCCTTGACCCCATTAAAAGAGCAAGTAGGTTTATTTACCTTAACAAAACTTGCTACAATGGACTATACAGAGAAAACTCTAAGGGAGAGTTCAATGTGCCTTTTGGAAGATACAAAAATCCCAAAATAGTGGATGAAGAAAACCTCAAAGCGGTTTCTGAATTTTTAAGGTCATGCGATTTAGAGGTGTTGTGTGGAGATTTTGAAGAAACATGCAAAAAAGCAAAAGCGGGAGACTTTGTCTACTTTGACCCTCCCTACTACTCTACATTTTCAAACTACACAAAGGAAAATTTCACAGAAAAAGACCATATAAGGCTTAGAGACTTGTTTGTAGAATTGGACAAAAAAGGAGTTTATCTAATGCTGACAAACTCCAATACTGACTTTATAAAAAACCTATATAAGGGCTACAGAATTGAAGTTGTAAACACAGCAAGGTTCATAAACTGCAAGGGAGATATGCGTGGAAAGGGAGAGTATGAGTTAATTATTACCAACTATTGACAGTGGTCATTGAAGAAAATACCAACTTTCCTTTAATATTCAAACATGCGTTGGATAAGACTAAAAAGAGGCAAGATAAAAGTTTATGGCAAACAGGGAAAACTTCTCCCAAAGGGCATGGCAGAGGAACATACCGCCTTTCTGCATAATCTTTTAAGCAACGATATAAGAGGTATGAAGGAAAACACACTTACCTACAACCTTTGGCTAAGACAAAACGGTTTTCCCATAGGAGAGTTTTATGTATACAAGCTCGCAGACCACTACCTTCTTGATACGCCTTTGGACGTTAGCCATGTGATTGAGGAGTTTAACCGTCTTAAACTTTCTATGAGGGTCTACTTTGAAGCCCTTGATATAGAGCATATTTTCCTATTTGGAGAGGGTGTAAGGGAGTTTATAAGAGAGCATTTTGGTGTGGAGCTTGGAGATTTTGAGGTGAAATCTCTTGACAACATGCTTTTAACCCGCAATCCTATAAGACTAAGGGAGGAGGGTTATGAGATAATAGGTCAAGTTTCTGAACTTCCATTGGATACGAAGGATATGCTATCTGAGGAGGAATACGAAGACATACGCATCCAAAGGCTTATTCCAAAACTTGGAAAGGAACTAAGGGAAGGTTTTTCTCCTCTGGAAGCCTGTATTTTAAAGGAAGCCATTAGCCTCACAAAAGGCTGTTATGTGGGTCAAGAAGCCATAGCAAGGGTCTATTATAGAGGAAGACCTGCGAGGGCTTTGGCACTCCTTGAAGGAGAAGGTCTAAGGGAAGGAGAAAAGATAAGAACAGAGAACAAAGATATAGGAATTATAACTTCTGTAAGTCCGAGAAGTAGTCTTGCTCTCGGATACCTTTTGAGAGCAAAGGTAGAAGAGCAAAAAGACTTTGAGACAAGCGAAGGTAAGAGGGTAAGAGTTTTAAAACTTTGCGAAGATTCTAAAGGGTAGAATATTTAACATTATGCGTTTGACGGAGGAAGAAAAAAGAGCCCTTAAGAAGGCTTTGGAAGGCTTTGAAGGGGAGGTTTATCTATTTGGTTCAAGGCTGAGAGAAGACCTAAAGGGTGGAGATATAGATATTTTGCTAATTCCGAAAAACCCTGAAAACCCAGTGGAGCTTGCACTAAGGGTTCAAACCAAGTTTCTTTTGGAATGCGACCAGAGTATTGATGTGTTGGTATACAGAGACACGGAGTTTTATAGAGAGGTTTTGAAGAATGCAAAAAGAATTTCTCTTGAAGAGCTTTGAGGACTTACTTAAAGCCAAAAGACTCTTGGAGTTTTCTGTGAAAGGCTATGTGCCCTACGACCCAAATAAGAGCTAT
>JBBKAW010000008.1:0-7151 GCA_037722135.1 Aquificaceae bacterium | reverse complement strand
ATAGCCCACTTCAAGGTATCCAAAACATGGTCCATTTCCTCAATACTAATCACTAAAGGCATCATCAAGACCATAACATCTCCCAAAGGTCTCAAAAATACGCCTCTTTCTCTGCACTTATAAGCCACTTTAAAGCCTGTTCTTTCTCCATAGGGAAACTTTTCACCAGTTTTTTTATCCTTTACCAACTCTATACCTGCCATAAAGCCAAGCTGACGCACGTCTCCTACATGCTTAAGCTCCCAAAACTCTTCAAGCCTCTTTCTGAGATGTTCTATCTTTGGCTGGAGCTTTTCAAGGGTTTTCTCTTCCTCAAAGACCTCCAAGTTTGCCAGAGCTACCGCACAGGCAAGGTTGTTGCCCGTGTAGGTGTGTCCATGATAAAAGTGCTTTAGCTCTCCAAACTCTCCAAGAAAGGCATTAAAGACCTCTTCGGTGGTTAAGGTTGCTGCCAGAGGCAGGTATCCACCCGTTATTCCCTTGCCAAGGCACATAAAGTCTGGACTTACCTCCTCCTGCTCGCAGTAAAACATGGTGCCAGTTCTTCCAAAACCTGTTGCCACCTCATCCACTATAAGTAAAGTGTTGTATTTCCTTGTGAGCTCTCTAACACCTCTTAGAAAGCCTCTTGGAAAGGGTAGCATGCCCGCTGCACCTTGAATGCCTGCTTCCAAGCTCACCGCCACTATATCTTCTCTGCTCTTGAGTATTTCCTCAAGCATATTCAAAAGCTCTTGCTTACACTCATCGCAAAGCCTTCCGTATTTTTCTTTGCAAAAGAGGTAGGGTGATGGAAGTTTAATGCTTTCAAAAAGTAAGTCTTTGTATGTTCCATGAAAGAGGTCTATGCCCCCAAGACTAACCGCACCCAGAGTGTCTCCGTGATAGGCTTCTGATAGGGTAATAAAGGCTTTTCTTTTCTCTCCCTTATTCCTCCAGTATTGGTATGCCAGCTTTATGGCAATTTCCACCGCTTCCGCACCATCCTCCGAATAAAAGACCTTTGTAAGCCCCTTTGGTGCTATTTCCACGAGCCTTTTAGCCAAGAGGATAGCTGGCACGTTGGAGCTTCCAAGTGTTGTGGTGTGTGCCACCTTCTGAAGTTGGTCAATTAACGCCTTGTTTAGCTTTGGATGGTTGTGTCCGTGCACGTTGCACCATAGGGAGGATATGGCATCTATGAACCTTCTACCCTTTATATCATAAAGATACACACCCTCTCCCCTTTCAAAGATGAGGTTTTCTTCCTCTCTGTAGACCTTCATCTGTGTAAAGGGATGCCAAAAGTATTCCTTGTCCCACCTTTCAAGGAGAAGTGGGTCTATCATGGCAACCTCCATATCAATACAATTTCTCCTTTTACCTCTCCCCTACTTTCCAAATCCTTTAGGACCTCAGAGAGCTTGCCCCTTATATACTCCTCGTGTATCTTTGTAAGCTCACGTGCCACACAAAGAGGAACTTCCGAGCCATATACCTTCTCCATAACCTGTAGACTTTTTACCACTCTGTTGGGTGATTCAAAGGCTATTATGGTGCTATCCTTGTAAACCTTTAGCTCCTCAAAGAACTTTTCAAGCCCTTTCCTTGGCAGGAAGCCTACAAAGGTAAACCTGTCTGTTGGAAGACCAGAACCTACAAGGGCAGTAAGGACCGCACTGGGTCCAGGGATTACCTCTACTGGTATACCCTTTTCCACACATGCTCTTATTAGTTTGTATCCCGGGTCTGAGATGGAGGGCATGCCAGAGTCTGACACAAGGGCAACGTCTTCCTTTTCAAGGAGCTTTAGAACCTTTGGCACTTGCACACTTTCCTTTGGCTCGTAGTAGGATATGAGTTTTTTGTCCTTTATGTTGTAGTGGTTAAGAAGTATCGAAGTTCTGCGCGTATCTTCGCAGGCTATGAAGTTAACGCTTTGGAGCACCTCAAGGGCTCTTAGGGTAATGTCCTTCAAGTTTCCTATGGGAGTGGCAACCACATAGAGCTTTCCCATCTTACTTCACCAAAAGAAGAGGTATGTTTATATGGTGCAGGACAAAGCTTGTTATACTTCCAAGAAATAGCTCTCTCACTTTCCCCTTTGAATAGGCTCCCATAAGCAGTAGGTCCACATCTCCCTCGTTGCAATGGCTCACTATCCTTTCCTCTGGTATGCCTTGCAAGACCTCTAACTCAACACCTTCAGGTCTTTCTGGGGGTGTATCACCCACATAAAGTGCGTAAAGCCTGGCATCATAGAGCTTAGAGAGTTCCTTTGCAAGCTCAAGGGCTTTTTTTGAAATGTCTCCTCCATCGTAGGCAACGCATATATTTCTTACAGGTCTTTTCTCTTCGGGGACGAGCATAACTGGAGACTTGCTCCTTCTTGAAACCACCTCTGCGGTGGAGCTAAGGAGAAAGCCCTTTATGGGACGCCTTCCTCTTCTTCCAATGATTAGTAGGTCCTCTGGGTCTGCCTGTTTGACAAGCTCCTCGTAAGGTATGCCTATGGTTTGAAAGGAGGAAACCTTTACGCCCCTTTGTCTACCCTCTGCGAGAAACTCCTCTATAAGGGTGTTAGCCTGCTCCTCCAAAAAATCTTTTACCTTCTGAGATATGCCAAGATAGTAGGTAAAGCCAAGCACTCCCGCCAAGTCCTCTAAAAAGCTCTCCTCAAGCAGTCTGTTGTCTATTATGTGAACTCCCACCACAGGAACTTGAAGCTTTTCTCCAAGCTCAAAGGCATAGTCCTTTGCGGTCCAGCCGGGTTTTGAGCCGTCAATTCCTACCACTATCCTCTTAAATGTCAAGGTTTCTCACCTCTCTTGCGTAAGTCTCTATAAACTCTCTTCTTTGCTCTACATCTTCTCCCATGAGTATGGAGAATATCCTGTCTGCCTCTGCTGCATCCTCTATGGTAACTCTAAGAAGTCTTCTTGTGGCAGGGTTCATGGTGGTTTCCCAGAGCTGTTCTGGGTTCATCTCCCCAAGACCCTTGTATCTTTGTATTTCAAAGGACTCCTTTACCAACTCCATAGCCTTTGAGTATAGGTCCTGTGGGCTTTCCACCTCCACAGACTTCTTTTCGTAGACTATTTTCACAGGAAACCTCACCTTTGAACCCTCAAGAAGAGACTTGTAGGAGAGTGAAGAGAGAAAGTCCACATCCACCATAACCTTTCTATTAGTCATCTTATCTTTGAAAACTATCTCATAGGCATCCTCAAGCCTATCGTAGTGGGTATCTATAGCCATGTCGGGAAGTAGTTTCTCAAGCTCCTTTATCTTTTCGCCAAGAAGAGAAGAATCCCTTAGGACTTCTTCTGTAATGCCTGCAACGAGAAGAGCCTTGAGGACTGCTTCTCCCTTTAGCCTTACCATAGCTTTATAGCCTTCTTCAATTTCCTTTACTTGCTTTAGGACCTGTAAGAGGCTTTCTCCTCTGTATTCTGTCCCACCTTGGTCTATGAGAACTGCCTCTTCTTCAAGGGTTTTGAGGAGAATGCTTTCAAGCTCTCTGTCATCCTTTACATACTCAACCCTTTTACCCTTCTTTATCCTGTAAAGTGGTGGCTGTGCTATGTAGAGATGCCCTGCTTCTATTAACTTTGGCATATACCTGTAGAAAAAGGTAAGAAGTAGAGTCCTTATATGTGAGCCGTCCACGTCCGCATCCGTCATTAGGATTATTTTGTGATACCTGAGCTTTGAAAGGTCTAAGTCCTCACCTATACCACAACCAAGAGAGCTAACTATGGTCTTTATCTCTTCGTTAGCAAAGACCTTGTCAAGCCTTGCCTTCTCCACGTTGAGTATTTTACCCCTAAGAGGCAGGATTGCTTGAGTCCTCCTGTCTCTTCCCTGCTTGGCAGAACCTCCTGCGGACTCACCCTCTACTATAAATATCTCGCACTTGCTTGGGTCTTTTTCTGAGCAGTCCGCCAACTTACCCGGGAGAGAAGAGTCCTCAAGAGGAGACTTTCTACGCACTAACTCCTTTGCCTTCTTAGCTGCCTCTCTTGCCAGTGCAGCCTCTACTGCCTTTTCTACTATAAGCCTAAATATGTCTCTGTGTTTGTCAAAGTATTCTGAGAGGTATTCGTAGGTTATGGACTCCACTATATTCTTTACATTTTGGTTTCCAAGTTTTGTCTTTGTTTGTCCTTCAAACTGAGGCTCTGGCACTTTGCAAGATATGACCGCCACAAGCCCTTCCCTTAGGTCTTCACCTGTTATGGTTTCCTTTAGCTCCTTCTGGAGCTTAATATTGGGTAAAACCTTCATAACCGCCTTTGTAAGACCAGACCTAAAGCCTGTCAAATGCGTTCCACCCTCAAGGGTCTTTATGTTATTCACAAAGGTTTCCACAGACTCCCTGTAGTCCTTTGTATAGGTAAAGGCTATATCCACATCCACACCATCTTTCTCGCCCCTTATCCTTATCACTTGGTCAAACAATTGCTCCTTGCCACCGCAGAGAAACTTCACCAAATCCTCTATACCTTTGTCAAACTTGTAGGTTAAGTCTTTTCCACTTCTTTCGTCAACGAGCCTAAAGGTGCACTCGGGGTTTAAATATGCCAACTCTCTTATGCGTCTTTCTACGATGTCAAATTTTATCTTTGTAGTTTCAAATATCTCTGGGTCTGGCTTAAAGACCACCTTCGTTCCACGCTTTGTGGTATTGCCTACCACCTTTACTTCATACAAAGACTCTCCCCTTCTGTATTCCTGTCTGTATATCTTCCCATCCCTATAGACTTCCACCATGAGCCACTCGGAGAGAGCGTTTACCACCGAAGCACCCACACCATGCAAACCTCCAGAGTATCTGTAGACCTTTTTGTCAAACTTTCCTCCAGCACCCAGCATGGTAAAGACCATCTGGACTGCAGGAAGACCCGTATCTGGATGAATGTCTACGGGTATACCCCTTCCGTCATCCTCTACCGCTATAGAACCGTCCGCATGGATTATAAGGGTTATATGGCTGGCATAACCAGCCATATGTTCGTCAACCGCATTGTCAAGTATTTCCCATATAAGATGATGAAGCCCCCTCTCACCTATGTCCCCTATATACATAGAAGGTCTTAAGCGAACGTGCTCAAGACCAGTGACTGCCTTTATGTCTGTTGCTTTGTAGTCTGTTTGGAGGTCTTCTTCTCTTTTCTTTCTCATGGTGTTTTAAAAGCACCCCCAGCGGGATTTGAACCCGCGATCTCCGCCTTGAAAGGGCGGTGTCCTGGACCGGGCTAGACGATGGGGGCTCAATACTCTATAAATTATAGCAAAACATCCATTTCATGTCAAGTAGTTGACCCCTCTTCGTCAAGGTAAAAGACATCGTCGGATATGGGCTCGTTCCACCTTTTAAAGCCAGGAAGAGCCTCTATTCTATACCAGGCGGACCTATACCATATACCCTTTGGTTGTCTCTTTACTGGAGCAACCTTTGCTGCTTTCGTTTCTGGGTGGTAGTCCCAAGTTATGTAGGCGTTAAAGTCTTGGATTATATCTGTTATGACTACGCCAAACTCTGTGGTTAGAGCTATCTGGAACTCTCTCCAGCGAAAAACAGAAGAATCTCTGAGGGTTAGACCAAAATAGCCTACACCACCGTCCTCTCTAAGGGTTGCTATGCCTCTACCTATAAAAGCTCTAAAGGCAGGCAAGGTTTCTGGTGGGTCTGAAACAAAGACATCGTATTTCCCCAGCATCTCCTGAGGGAATGGATTTCTCAAGTCCCAGACCCTTGCCTCTGCGTTATCTATGCCAAGCTCTTTGAAAATCCTGTTGTCAAAGTCTATTAATCTCTTGTCTATGTCTATAACCAGAACACTGCGTGCCTTCCTTGAGAGGGCTACCGCCAAACCAGTAAGGTCATCCTCCGCACCCAAAACAATAATATCCTTGTTTCTTAGGTCACCTCTTGAGTCCATAAAGAGCACCCTTGCCACCGTGGTCTCAGGTGTGACAGAGCCTTGGTCGTAGTCCCTAATGGCTTTGGGTCTGTCCTTTGTAATTTGAAGAAACTCTCTATAAAACTCTATATCCACATAAAAGGGAATGCCTCTGCCCTCACAGGCTTGACACACATATTCCACATAAGGCTCTATGCCAAGGTCTCTGACCAAGTCAAAACCCTTTTGAGTGAGCCTTATGTTTTCCTCGTCATCTATGAAGGCTATACCCCTTTCCACCAGGGTCTTTATTATGCCAGAGGCAGCAGGCACAGGCAGGTCGGACATATCCACAATTTCCCAAAAGTCTCCACTTTTGAGAAGTGCGGAAAGCACACGCTCTATGTTCTTTTTGTAAACCCTAACGCCACCCAATTCCCTTGCCCTATCCACAAGCTCTACAAGGACGCTCAATATACCACCTCCATTCCAAGAGTTTAAGCTATATAATTATACCACAACACGGAGGCTATTATGAAAGTGCAAAAACTCTTTAGAAGCCTACCACAAGACCTGGCAAGCCTTGAACCTTTTCCAGACTGGCAGGAGCTATCTCCAACCTTTGAAAAGCTACCCATAGGTGATTGCACCCTCCTTGTGGCAAGCATACAGGACGAGGACTTTGACAAACTCCTACATATATTCCAAAGCAGAGAGGAGGCTATGGGAGCTTTCCTTAGTGTAGCCATGGAGCATGGCTGGGAAGAAGTCCCACAAACCTATTGCATATACCACGCCCAAGAGATTGATGGTAAACTCATAGCAGGTATAAGGTTAGAAGGACAAACGAGCACTTACGAGCAGACCACGGTGGAGCAGATGGTTCAAACAATGGCAAGAGTTCACAGAGTGGTGGTCTACTCCTCTGACCTCTTAACCTACATAAAGGACATCTACCCAGAGATAGACCAAAAAGCCTATGTTATAGCAAGAGAGATAGCCAAAAAACTTGGCAAAGCTCCAGAGCTTGAGGAGCTGGCAAAGATATATGGCATGCCTATTGAGAGCCTTGAGGAAAAGCTAAAGCTCATAGAGAGGCTACTTGAAAACCCTCTTAGGACACCCTATGGAGAAGTGAATTTGCCACCCTTTAGTTATCCACTTGCAGGCTGTGAATAAATGGTGTATAATCCCTATAAAGGAGCTTTTTGGAAGCCTGTGCTTCCATGACATCTTGGCAGTTGAATAGGGTTTTTGGTCTTTGAA
>JBBKAW010000007.1 GCA_037722135.1 Aquificaceae bacterium | reverse complement strand
TATAAAATTATATCATCACACACTTTTTAGGTAGTCAGGGGGTTATAGGCGCGCATATATCCCTTGACATTTTATAATGGAGGACTAAAATAAATTTATATCAAAACCCTAAAGGAGGTGGTTGCCATGAGAAGAGGTCTTATGGTTTGGAACCCATTTGCAGAGATTGAACGCATAAGGAGGGAGTTTGACAGACTTCTTGAAGAGCTTGTGCCAAGGGAAGAAGGTGAAAGGGTTTTCGCACCTGTAGTGGATGTGTATGAAACAGACCAGGAGTTGGTGGTAAAGGCGGAGCTTCCGGGTGTAAAGAAGGAAAACGTTGAGGTGTCCATCAGAGACAATGCTCTCTATATAAGAGGAGAAAAGAAGGAGGAAAGAGAAGAAAAGACGGAAGCATACCACAGAGTTGAGAGGGTATACGGAAGGTTTGAGAGAGTTTTGCCTCTACCTACAGATGTAAAGGTAGAGTCCGCAAAAGCGGAGTTCAAGGACGGCGTGCTTGAAATAAGAATACCAAAGGCTGAAGGTGCAAAGGAGAGGAAGATAGAAATAACCTAAAATTTTCTTCGGGGCTGTCTTTCTATGACAGCCCCCAAACTCTTGAATTTTTCCTCAAGCCTTTCATATCCCCTATCAAGATGGTATATGTCTTTTACCACTGTGGTCCCTTCCGCTACAAGCCCTGCTAATACAAGACTGGCGGATGCTCTTAAGTCGGTAGAGTATACTTCCGCACCGTATAGCTTTTTAACCCCTCTTATAATTGCAGTTCTACCTCTCACACGTATGTCCGCACCCATTCTTTGAAGTTCTGCTACGTGTTGAAAACGGTTTTCAAAGATATTCTCCCTTATCTCTGAAACCCCGTCCGCAAGACAGCAAAGCACCATAAATTGAGCCTGCATATCTGTGGGAAAACCAGGATACTCCGCAGTGGATATACAAAGAGGCTTAATACTATCACCTCCTCTCACTCTAAGACTGTTAAGGCTTAGAATGTCAACTTTGGCACCCGCTTCTTTTAGCTTTTCTATGACACTACCTAAATGCTCTATCCTTAAGTCTTCAAGCACAATATCACCACCTGTTAAAAAGCCAGCTACCATAAAAGTCCCAGCTTCTATTCTATCCGGAATAACTCTATGGCTAAATCCCTTAAGCTCTCTACTCCCTCTTATTATAGCGGTTCTGTCTTCTATATATATCTCCGCACCCATTTTTCTAAGCACTTCTACAAGGTCCATAACCTCTGGCTCTAAGGCTATATTCCTCAAAATACTTTTCTTTTCACAGCTACTAAGAAGCATAAGGGCATTTTCAGTCCCCGTTACAGTTATAACTTCAAAGGTATACTCTACAGGGTTTAGCCTTTTTAACTCCATATCTACATAACCATGCCTAACCCTTATATCAGCACCAGCTTTCTCAAACACCTTAAGATGTTGGTCTATGGACCTTATCCCGATAGAACAACCCCCTGGCATGGAAACCACCGCCCTTCCGAACCTTGCAAGCAGGGGACCCATTACAAGGACAGAAGCTCTCATACGCCTTACCACTTCGTCTGGTGCAGTGTAAATGTTTATGGAGCTCGGATATATGTTTACCCGTCCTTTTCCAAACTCAACTCCAGCACCTAAGTATTGAAGGAGTTCAAAGGCTGTTCTTGTGTCAAGAAGGTCAGGTACATTTTCTATTTCGCAAGTTTCCTTAGTTAGTATGCTTGCCATAATTATAGGAAGTGAGGCGTTTTTTGAACCAGAGATACTTACCTTTCCCTTTAAAGGCTTTCCTCCTTCTATAACAAGGTAATCAGAAGTAGATAATGTGGTGCTTATCATCCTTTTTTATTATTATCTTTACAACTTCTCCATTTTTTTGAATAGAAAATTTCAACCCCGTCATCTTCCTCTTTGTAAACCACAGGTTCTTTGGAGTATATAACCAATATTCTCTCAGCTTCTTCCACTACAAAAGGAAAATCGTTCATATCCTTACCACCACACAGGTAAGGGCTTCCTTTACTCCCTCCAAGGAATGTATTTTGCTTATTACAAGCCTACCGAGTTCATCCTGATTCTTTACTTCCGCAAAGACGATTATGTCATAGGGACCTGTCACTACGTCTGCGGTTTTTATGCCTTCAAAGGTTGAAAGGGCAAGCATTATGGAGGGGATTTCCCTGGGGTCTGCTTTTATAAGCACATAAGCCTTTATGGAGTATTCACTTTCAAGTTCCATTAACTCCGTTATAGACATAGGGTAGCCTTCACTATGTGTTTGCATATTCCACCTCCTGCAAGAATATTTTAACTAACTTTTCTGCAAGGGAAGGGTCTTTTCTTATCTCTTCCATCGCATTGTGAATTAGCTTTCTAACCATCGGTTCCCTCTCTTCTACCTCTCTCCATACCCTTTTTATGCTTACTATGTGTTTTTCAACCTTAAGAAACTCCAACCACTTCATGAACTTACTCACCTCATCCCATACTATTATCTCTCCCTTTTCTTTCTCCTTTAGTCTCTCCTTTAGGTTCTTCTCTGCAACCTCTTGTAGGTCATCTATATCGTAGAGAAACACTTCATCAACCTTATTAACCTCGGGGTCTACATTCCTGGGAACAGATATATCAATGAAAAAGATAGGTTTGTAGTTTCTTTTCCTTATCGCCTTTTTGACCATAGGAGCGTCTATGATAAACTTCTTACTCCCTGTCGAGACTATTACTATATCAAATTCATGGAGATGTTCAGAAAGCTCTTCAAATCTTAGCACGTGTCCTTCAAGCTCTTTTGCTAATTCCACCGCTCTTTCGTATGTCCTATTAGTTATAAAAAGATGTGCTTGGAGTTTTTTAAGATATTTCGCGGAAAGCTCAGCCATTTCACCAGCACCCACAAGGAGAACCTTTGTCTTTGCAAGGTTTCCGAATATCCTTTTGGCAAGCTCTACAGCTACATAGCTTACTGAAACTGCGTTTTTGCTAATACCAGTCTCTGTGCGCACCCTCTTGGCAGTTCTAAGAGCCTTCTCGTATAGTCTATTGAGAACCTTGCCAGTGCATTGGAGCTCTTTCGCTATTCTGTATGCCTCTTTAAACTGGTTTACTATCTGCGTTTCTCCCACCACCATGGATTCAAGCCCGCTTGCAACTCTAAAGATGTGAGCAACCGCATGTTTATCTTCTAAGAAGAAGGAGTTTCTTCTAAGCCTCACATCCACACCCTTTAATTGTAGAAATTCAAGGATTAACCTATTCATAGACTCATAGCTTTCTGCGACTGTGTAAACTTCCACCCTATTACAGGTAGACAGGAGCATTATCTCTACTATGCCACTTATAGTTTTAAGGGGTGGTAAAAGATAGTAAGCATCTTCCCTGCTACAAGCCAAAAGCTCCCTCTGTTCCACTGGAGCGGTTTTGAAGTTCACACCCCATACAAATATGCGATTCATCATGTATAAATATATCACTACTGCACTACAGTAGCTATGATAACCTTGCCTTTTGGAGAGTGAAAAATAGAGGGTTCTTTAGTCTGGGAGAGGACTATAATTATTCTCTATGCCTGAGTTTCAAAGTGTAAGAGGCTTTCACGATATTTATGGAGAAGACCTAAAAAGGTTCAGGTATATTTCTAACCTTATAAGAGAAAAGCTAAGGCTTTATAACTTTGAAGAGATAGTGCTTCCTGTGGTGGAATATGTGGAGGTATTCCAAAGGAGCATAGGAGAGGCAACGGACATAGTCCAAAAGGAGATGTTTACCTTTCAGGATAGAAAGGGTAGATGGCTTGCCCTTAGACCTGAGGGCACTGCAGGCGCGGTTAGAGCCTACGTTCAAAACAGGCTATATGCCTTAAAGCCTTATGTGAAACTTTTCTATGAGGGTCCCATGTTTCGCTACGAGCGTCCACAGGCTGGCAGATACAGACAGTTTCATCAACTGGGTGCGGAGGTTTTTGGAAGCCTTGAGCCTGTGGTGGATGCGGAGCTTATAGGTCTTGTCTATGAGATACTTTCTGAGCTTGGTATTAAGGCGGTAATAGAGATAAACTCCATAGGATGTAAGGTTTGCAGACCTGCCTATAGAGATGCTTTGAGTGCCTATCTTGCAGGTGTGGAGGAGCATCTCTGTGAAGTCTGCCTTGATAGAAAGGACAGAAACCCTCTTAGGGTCTTAGACTGCAAGGTGCCAACCTGTAAGTCTGCAGTCAAGGATGCTCCTAAGATGGTGGACTTTCTGTGCAAGGAGTGTAAAGAGCACTACTCAAAGCTAAAGGAATATTTAAATGCCATGTCTATACCCTACAGAGAAAATCCAAACCTTGTGAGAGGACTTGACTACTACACAAAGACAGTTTTTGAGGCGGTCTCTGAGGAGCTTGATATTACCGTGATAGCAGGTGGTAGGTATGATTACCTTGTGGAGGAAATAGGTGGACCTCCCACTCCAGCCATAGGCTTTGCGGTAGGATTAGAAAGGCTTTCCATGCTTGTGAAAAACCTTCCTCCAGAAGACCCACTATACTTGGTCATACCCTTTGGTGATGTTCTACCCTATGCCTTGCAGGTAGCAAAGGCTCTCAGGGCAGAGGGCAAAAGGGTTGAGGTCTCTTACAAAAGAGGCGGTCTCAAAAAACAGCTTGAGCTTGCCAACAAGATAAGGGCGGATTATGCAGTCATAGTGGGAGAAGAGGAGATGGCTGGTGGCTTTTATACCCTTAAGGACCTTAATTCTGGAATTCAAACAAGGGTAGAGTTTAGCCCTGCCTTTTAAAGAGCACAAAGGCGGTATAGTGCCTTTTTAGGCTTATCTGTAAGCCAAAGTTGTATCTCCTTAAGACCATGCGTGTAAGTTCTACACCCAACCCCATACCGTGCTTTACCTCACCACCAAGGTCGTTCCTTATCACCAAAAGCCCTTTTTTCGCACAGACCTTTATGTGGATAAGTTCTCTTGAGTGCCTTATGGCATTGCCTATGAGGTTGTAGAGCACATCCTCAAGGTCCTCCTTGTTCATGTATACAAATAGTCTTTCAGTTCTCAATATGAGCCTTTTAGCCTTTAGCTCCTCTTCAAAAAAGCTAAGGGTCTTTTTTATCAAGTCTTCCAACTGGATATTCTCTCTCTTGTTTTCTCTCCCTTCCTTAACTGAGTTTATAAACAGGCTTAGCTCCCTTTGAACCTTGTGGAGACTTCTTTCCAACCTCCTTATCTTTTCATCTTGAGGATAGGATTTTTTTAACATAGCCAAAAGGACTTTTTGTGTGGCTATAAAGTTTCCAAGTCTATGGGTAAGAGATAGCATAAGGGACTTTATCCATTCCTCCTTTCCCTTTAGCCTTGAAAAATACTCCTCAATAATCCTCTGATAGAGAAAAACAAGCATAAAAATTAGGAAAAATTCTGCCACCAGAAGTCTTTTCATTATGCTGTCCTTCCTTTCCCTAAGAAACTCTTCCCTTATACCTACCCTTACGCTCTTTAATGGGTTTTCCGGAGCTTCAAAGACATATATCCTGTATCCTTCAACTGCAGGTGGGTTTATAACAAAGTCTTTGTCTCCTATATGGTGTGGGTTTTGGAGATGGGTTATAAAGTGCTGATAGGCAAGCCTGTAGGAGTTCTCCTCAATGAGCCTTTTAATTTCAAGAAACACTACGAGGTTTATAAGTCCAAAACCAGCCACCAAAAGGGTAAAGAGAGAAAGATAAAGCAGGAATTTCTCACGCTTCAACTCTATAGCCCCTTCCCTTTTGAGAGACTATAAAGCCCTCTGGCAAGAGTCTTCTGAGGTTCTTTATGTGAGCCCTCACCACCTCGTCCCCCACTGGCTCATCGCCCCACACATAGTTGAGGAGCTCCTTTGTGGAGACAAACCTATCCCTGTTTTCTACCAGATACTTAAACAGTAGCCACTCCTTTTTACTTAGCCTTATCTCCCTACCTTCAACCCACACCCTACCAGCCCTTAGGTCAACTTCTACATTCCTTAGCTTTAGCCTTTCTTGTCTAACTGTTCTTCTGTATAAGGCTCTGAGCCTTAGCAGTAGCTCCCTGGGTTCAAAAGGCTTTGTAAGATAATCATCCGCACCGAGAGAAAAGCACTTTTCTTTGTCCTCAATCCTACCCTTTGCAGTAAGTATAAGCACAGGGGTGGTGTTTCCCTTTTCTCTTAGCTCTCTTAGAAGTTCCTCACCACTTATATGAGGCATCATAAGGTCAAGCACAATGGCGTCATATATAGAAACCTCAAGAAGGTCAAAAAACTCCCTACTATCGTATATCCAGTCCACCAAAAAGCCTTCTGACTCCAAATACTCCTTAAGAGACTCCCCCAAAAGCCTGTCATCTTCCACAAGTAGCACCTTCACATTTTAGATTATAAGCTCAATGGCTTCTTTAATATGCCTTACGCCAAAAACTTCTAAACCCTCCAATTCTACTTTGCAACCCTCTGGAACTATAGCCTTCTTAAAGCCAAAGCGAAGACCTTCCTTTAGCCTTTCCTGTGCAAAGTGGACAGACCTCACCTCCCCAGAGAGACCAAGCTCACCAAAAATAAGCACATCACCAACAGGTTTATCCTTTACGGAGCTTACCACTGCAAGGGCAACCGCCAAGTCTATGGCTGGCTCTTCCACCCTTACACCACCCACTATGTTTACAAACACATCCCTGTCTCTTGTAAAGACCTTTGCTTCCTTTTCAAGCACTGCAAGTATAAGAGCTAAGCGGTTTGGGTCAAAGCCTTGAGTCTTTCTCTGAGGGGTGGTGTATAGTGCATGTATGGTTAGGGCTTGCACCTCCAAAAGCACTGGCTTGCTACCTTCTGTGTGAGGAAAAACCACGCTCCCAGGAGAGCCAACCCTCTCTTGCAGGAAAAAGGCGGAAGGCTCTTGAACCTCCTCAAGCCCCTGTCCTGTCATCCTAAAGACCGCCATGTTCCCAGACTCACCAAAGCGGTTTTTAACCGCCTTGACCACCCTGTAGAAGTTAAACCTCTCCCCCTCAAAATAAAGAACCGTGTCCACAATATGCTCCAGCACCTTTGGACCCGCAAGCACGCCTTCTTTGTTGACCTGACCCACCAAAAAAACGGGAATATTTAGCTCCTTGCAAACCTCAGAGAGCCTAAAGGTGCATTCTCTTACTTGAGCAACAGAGCCTGGCGAAGACTCAAGGCTTGAGCTATAAAGGGTTTGCACCGAGTCCACCACAAGGAGAGAAGGTCTTTCTTCCCTCAGGGTCTGCAGAATAATCTCAAGGTTAGTTTCTGGAAACACCAAAAGGCTTTCTGAACCTACTCTTAGTCTTTTTGCTCTAAGGGCTATTTGTGATGGAGACTCCTCTCCAGAAACATATAAAACAGGTCCATATAGCTTTGAAAACCTTTCGCATACCTGCAATAAGAGGGTGGACTTGCCTATGCCCGGTTCGCCTGCAAGGAGCAAAACTTGACCTTTCACTATCCCACCACCAAGAGCATAGTCAAGACTTTCAAAACCCGTGCTAAGCCGTAGAGCGTTTTTTTCTTCCCAAAGATGGAGAGGTTTTGGTGTAGCCTTGACTATTACCCTTTCAGAGAGAGACCTTGTTTCCTTCTCCTCCACCATAGAGTTCCAAGCACCACAAGAAGGACATTTTCCAAGCCACTTTGGACTTGAATATCCACACTCTTGGCAAACAAAGTAAGTCTTTTCCTTTTTCATTTACTTCTTTTTAGGGAGCAGGGCAAAGATTAGAAAGTTTCCTTCCTTCTTTATTGGAGCCTCAAGCTGTCCCACGTCCGATAACTCTTCCACTATTCTATTTGCTAACCTATCACCAAGCTCTGGGTGGAGATGCTCCCTTCCTCTAAAGCGAATTCTTACCCTTACTTTGTCCCCGTCCATGAGAAACTCTCTCATGTGCTTTAGCTTTACCTTAAGGTCATGCTCGTCAATCCTTACCGAAAGCATCATGTCCTTCACATCAATGGCATGCTCTCTTTGTTTCTTCCTTGCCTCCTTTTCCTTCTTCTTTAGCTCATAGAGGAACTTACCATAATCCAGTATCTTACATACAGGAGGGTTTGCTTGAGGTGCAACTTCTACCAAGTCAAGACCCTTTTCGCTGGCTATTCTAAGAGCCTCCTGCAGTGGAACTATGCCTATCTGCTTTCCATTTTCGTCTATTAACCTTACCTCCTTAGCCTTTATCTGTTTGTTAACCCTATACTCCTGCAAGTGAACCTCCTTTAAGGTGTTTTATAAGCACATACATAGAAAGCAAGAAGTTTATAAAAAGAATAAGGGTTGATAGCATGGAAACCCTTCTAAAAAGCACTCTTCTGGGTTCATTATAATCAAGGAGGTCTATGTTCCCCAAACTCCTCTTGTAGTTTTTAAGCCAGTATGAAATTCCCACGTTTAGCCCAAGAGCCAGCATAAGAAGTATACCATCAAGCTTTGCATCACTTAAGATAAGATAAAACAAAAGTATGAGAAAGGCAACCTTGTAAAACCTCCAAAGCACCCTTCCGTAAAGCCCTCCTGCGAAGTCTTTGTTTTTATCAACCCTAAGAAGGACAGGTGCTACCAAAAAGGTTATGGTAAAGAGAGAACCACAGTATAGTGCTATCAATAGCTCCGCTACCATCTTTCTAATTCAGTTATGCAAGATAAACCACTTAACTTTTTAATTCTTAACCTCATACCGCCTTTAATTATACTATTAATTCGTGAAGGCTTGGATAGAAAAAATAACCTTAGAGGGCTTTAAATCCTATGGAAAGGATAGGATAGAAATACCCTTAGGTCAGGGTTTTATAAGTATTGTTGGTCCAAATGGTGCAGGTAAGTCTAATATAGGCGATGCTATATCCTTTTGCCTTGGCATAGCTACCGCAAAGACCCTTAGGGCAAAAAACCTCTCCTACCTTATATACTCAAAAAACTCTGATAGGGCGGATTATGCCTATGTGGAGGTGCACTTTAAAAACTACGGGCTTTTCCCTCTTCAAGAAGAGGATATAGTTATATCAAGAAAGGTCTATCAGGATGGGCGAACGGTCTTTAGAATAAACGGTGCGGTGGTAAGAGAAAGGGATTTGATGGACTTTCTCTCTAAAGCTGGCATATACGAAAACGCCTACAATGTGGTGCTTCAAGGAGACATAGTAAGGTTTTTGAAGATGACGCCTGTAGAAAGAAGAAAGCTTTTGGAAGAAATAGCAGGTATTGAAGAATACGAAGAGAAAAAGCAAAAGGCTCTTACGGACCTTGGAGAGGTAGAGCTAAAGTTGAGGGAACTGAGGCTTCTCTTAGATGAGATGGAAGTCCAGATGGAGAGACTAAAAGAGGAGCTAAAAAGACTAAGTATTTACAAAGGCTTGGAGGAAAAGAAAAGAGAGCTGGAAATAAGGCTTTACTTAAAGACCGCCTATGACCTGCAGAGGTCTTTGCATGATAAATCTCAAGCTATGGCTCAAAAGGAGAAGGAACTGGAAAGGCTAAAAGATATGCTTAGAGAATACGAAGAAAGGCTTATCCTGTTAGAAGAGGAGCTAAGGAGCATAAATGATTCTCTCTTTCCATACAAAGAGAAGGTTGGTAGACTATCACAAACCATAGAAAACCTTAACCAAGAAATAGAAAAACGTAGAAAGAGGATTGAAGACCTTGAGCGAGAGATAATCTTCACACAGGAACAAATAGTCTCTTTGGAAGCTCAAGAAGAGTCCATAAAAAGGGAGGAGGAAGAGCTTCTTAGGGATATTGAAGGACAAAACATGGAGCTTTTGGAATTAGAAGGGTCCACAAACCTTCTCTGGAAAAGCCTGAAGGAAAAAGAAGAAAGCCTAAGGGTTTCTCTTGAGGAGATGGAAAAAATAGAAGAAAAACTTAAGGAGCTTTTCTCCCGTTTGGAGGAGGCAAGGAAAGAGCTTTCAAGGATGGAGTTAAAGATAAGGGAGCTGGAGCTTAAAAGGGAAAGGGTAAGGGAAGACATGAAAAGGCTCAAAGAGGAGGGAGAAAGGGTTAAGTCAAACATGAGTGAATCTCTTATGAAGAAGGAAGACTATCAAAAAATGTTAAAAGAGGAGGAAAGGTCCTTAAGGGCGAAAAGGGAGCAGTATCAAGCTCAAGAGGAAAAGCTAAGAAAGATAAGACAAGAAAAGGAGGAGGTCATTAGAGAGATTTCCATGCTTAGGGGTAGGCTTCAGAGCATGCCTCCAGAGGAACTACCTTTTGAAGATATAGAGGGTGTATACGGCAGAGCTTCAAGTCTTATAAGGGTAAAGGACCTTGAATACCTTAAGGCGGTTGAGACTGCAGGGGGTGGAAGACTTTCCTATGTGGTGGTACAGGATGAAGAGGTGGCAAAGAAATGTATTCAAAGGCTTAAAGAACTCAAGTGGGGAAGGCTAAACTTTATACCCTTAAGCAGGATAAGGGAAGTGAACTTACCACCCTATCCGCCACGACAAAGAGGTGTTATAGACTTTGTGGTAAACCTATTAGAATATGACAGAAGATTTGAAAGGGCTGTAAGGTTTATCTTTGGGGATACGCTTCTTGTGGAGAGTTTTGAAACCGCAAGGGCTCTTGGAAATGCCTATAGGATGGTAACACTTGAAGGTGAGCTCTTTGAAAAAAGTGGTGTTATAAGTGGAGGGTATAGTGAAGAGAGAGGTGAGCTTGGAAGAGCCTTTTATCTTGAGGAGTTGAATAGACTCTTGGAGGTTGAAGAAAAGCTAAGGGAAGAGGAACAAAGAGAGGAAAAGCTCCTAAAAGCTCTCAGGGATGAGCTTCTTGAAAAGGAAAGCGTCATAGCCATACTTAAAAGAAGGCTTGAAGAGGAGGAAGAAGCTAACAAGGCTGGCTATGAAAGGCTAAAAGATATAGAAGAAAAGCTACGTAAAGCGGAAGAATATCTTCAGATATTGGAACAAGAATTGCAAGAGACCGTAAAAAAGGTAGAAACCTTAAGGGAGGAGATAGCTTATCTTGAGGAAAAGCTGGAAAACCTCAAAATAAAGAAGCATTCAGCTTTAATCCACTATAAGGAGTCTGGGGTAGAAGACCTAAGAAGGGAATACGAAAAACAAAAACAGAAAATAGAAAGACTAAAGGAGTCTATACACGTCAAACAACTAAGGCTAAAAGAACTGCAGATGGAAAGAGAAAGTTTGCGAAGGGAAATAGGCAGAAAGCTCGCCTTTATTGACAGTGCTCGGGAAGAAATTAAAAGCCTACAACAGATATTGGAAGAGTTGCATAAAAGAAAAGAAGAAACAGAGGAAGAGTTAAAGCAGGTTAATATACAAGCCTATGAGCTTTATAGAAAAAAAGATAGGTTGGAAGAAGAGCAAAGGAACCTTCAGTCAGAACTTGGAAAGCTTAAGTTTCATGAAGAAACCATTAGGGAAGAACTTCATAGGCTTGGACTTGAAAGGGTAAGACTTGAAGAAAAATACGAAGAGAGCCTTTATAAACTAAGGGAGCTTAGCTACGAAGGGGACGTAGTGGAGGTAAAAGAAAGCTATAACAAGCTCAAAGAAGAGCTTTCAAAAATACATAGGGAGCTCTCTTCTCTGGGTAGTGTGAACTTTAAGGCGGAAGAGGAATACAAGGAATATGAGGAAAGATACAAGGACTATCAGGAGAGATACAAAAAGCTAAAAGAGGAAAAGGAGTCCATAAAGGAACTTATACAGGAAATAGAAAGAAAAAAGCTAAGAGCCTTTATGGAGACTTTCCATGCAATAGACAAGAACCTCAGACGCATATTCTCAGAGCTTTCTCCTGGTGGAAAAGCTTACATGGTGCTTGAAAAGGAGGATGACCCATTTTCTGGTGGTGTGAGCTTGGTGGTAAAGCCAAGAGGAAAGGAAGTGCAATACTTAGAAGCCATATCTGGTGGCGAAAAGACACTTGCTGCCCTTTCTCTTATTTTCGCCATACAGGATTATAGACCATCACCCTTCTATTACTTTGACGAGGTGGATGCCCATCTTGATGAAGCAAACGCCAAAAGGGTGGGAGAGCTTATAAAGGAGAGGTCAAAGAAGGCTCAGTTTATAGTGGTAACTCTAAGGGAAGTGCTTGCAAGTTTTGCGGATAGGGTTATAGGTGTGAGTAGCAGAGGCGGGGTATCCAAGGTCTTTACCCTTGAAAACCCCACTCAACTTCTCACTGGTTGAATATAGCCTCTAACTTCTCCTTCTTTTTGACAGGCTTTATGTAAGGCTTGTCATCTTTTATCCTTATCTCCACAAGCTCCACATCAGCAAGAGCTCCTTTGAGTAGTTCTTCCGCAAGTAAGTCTTCCACGTGGTGCTGGAGTGCCCTTTTGATACTTCTTGCACCATACTCAGGCTTGTATTCCTTCTCTATTATCCAGTCTACAAAGTTCTTGTGTAGTTTCACCTTCACATTCCAATCTTGGAGGTTTTTGTTTATCTGCTCAAGTTGAAGCTCAATTATCTTAGCCACATCTTCCTTCTCAAGAGGTCTGTAAACTACAATTTCATCAAGCCTATTGAGAAACTCTGGACTAAAGGTCTTCTTAACTTGGTCAAGAACGTTCTTTTTCATCTGGTCGTAGTCTATCATGCCGAACTTTTTCTCAAAACCCATCTGAGAACCATGGGCTATTAGCCTTGCACCTAAGTTGGAGGTCATTATGATTATGGTGTTAGAAAAGTCCACTGTCCTTCCCATGGCATCGGTGAGCCTTCCGTCGTCAAATATCTGGAGGAATATGTTAAACACGTCTGGATGAGCCTTCTCTATTTCGTCAAAGAGTAGCACCGAGTAGGGTCTTCTCCTTACCCTTTCCGTTAGTTGTCCACCTTCCTCATAGCCCACGTATCCAGGGGGTGCACCCACAAGCCTTGAAACGGTATGCTTTTCCATATATTCGGACATATCAAACCTAATGAGTGCTTCCTCAGAGCCAAAGAGATACTCCGCAAGAGCCTTTGCTGTTTCGGTCTTTCCCACACCTGTGGGTCCAAGGAATAGGAAAACACCTATGGGTCTGTGCTTACCCTTTAATCCTACCCTTGACCTTCTTATTGCCTTTGCTATAGCTCTTATGGCATCATCCTGTCCTATTACCCTCTTGTGAAGCTCCTCTTCTATACGCAAGAGCCTTTCCATATCGCTCTCGTGTATTCTCTTTACTGGTATACCAGTCCATCTTGCTACCACTTCCGCAACATCTTCTTCAGTGACCTTTGGTCTGTTGGAAGCCATTTCCTGTTTCCACTTGGCTTTTAAGTTCTCAAACTTCGCCCTCAACCTTAGCTCTTCATCTCTCAATCTTGCAGCCTTTTCATAGTCCTGCTCTCTTGCAGCCTCTTCCTTTCGTTTCTCAATCTCTCTTATCCTTTCCTCTATTTCCTTCAACTCTGGTGGTAATTGGTAAGCTCTAAGTTTTACCAAAGAACCCGCCTCATCCAGAACGTCTATTGCCTTGTCTGGAAGATTCCTTTCCGTTATGTATCTTTCAGATAGTATGACCGCCTTTTCTATTGCTTCAGGCGTGTATTCCACGTTGTGAAACTCTTCAAACTTAGATTTAAGCCCGTACAGTATCCTTATAGTATCTTCTTGAGATGGCTGTTCTACTATAACAGGTTGGAATCTTCTTTCAAGAGCACCATCTTTTTCTATGTATTTCCTGTATTCATCAAGGGTGGTAGCACCTATAACCTGTATTTCACCCCTTGCCAAGGCTGGCTTTAGCATGTTGCTGGCATCGATTGAACCTTCCGCAGAACCCGCACCCACAAGGGTATGTATCTCATCAATAAAGAGTATCACGTTAGGTGCCTTCTCAAGCTCCTTGAGGATATTTTTGAGCCTTTCTTCAAATTGACCTCTATACTTTGTTCCAGCCACCAAGGCTGCAAGGTCAAGGGCTACAACCCTTTTGTTAAGGAGAGGGTCTGGAACCTGTCTGTAGGCTATTCTTTGGGCAAGACCTTCCACTATGGCGGTCTTTCCAACACCGGGGTCTCCAAGAAGAACTGGGTTGTTCTTTCTTCTTCTGACCAGTATCTGTATAACTCTCTCTATTTCCTTTTCCCTTCCTATAACTGGGTCAAGCTTTCCTTCCCTTGCCATCTGCGTGAGGTCTCTTGAGAACCTGTCAAGGTTTGGAGTGGGTGCATACTTGGTGCTCTCTTGAGGAGGAAGCTCTCCAAGAATCTGCAGGACTTCCCTTCTTACGGAATACTCATCAAGACCAAAGCCTCTGAGTATCCTTCCACCCAGACCAGTTTTTTCTCTGACAACACCTATAAGCAGGTGCTCGGGTCCCACAAACTGGTGGTGCAGTATGCGCGCCTCTTCCACCGCAAACTCAAGGACCCTTTTGGCGTCTGGTGCAAAGAGTATCTCACCCGAGTGGCTCCCACGGGTTATCTGACCCATTATGGCTTTGCGAACCTTTTCTGCGGTCAAGCCAAAGCGTGTAAGCACAAGGGAGGGAAGGTCATCTTCCTTTATAAGGGCTAATAATATATGCTCACTGCCAAGGTATGTATGCCCAAGCTCTATGGCTTCCTCTCTTGCTTGCAATATTACCTGCCTTGCCTTTTCTGTAAACTTCTCAAACATGCTTCACACCTCTCTTATAGAATAAAGATAATAGGTGGAGAAAGTTTTGCAATAAGCATTATACTATTTAACATCAT
>JBBKAW010000006.1 GCA_037722135.1 Aquificaceae bacterium | reverse complement strand
TTGCCTGCGAAACCTCGTCCTGTGGAATATTTTTCTATAGGATGAGGAACTATGGCAATTGGATTGCTTAACGAACTCATTTATAACGCCAACAAAAGCATAGCCAAGCCATTGCAAGATAGGGATAGGTGCTTTGATGAGTTTAGAGAGATGCATATGCTCCTCTACAAGGTCTTGTGTCTTTGCTTTTTACTGTATGGCACGATGAGCCTAAGGGTTGAGGACTGTTATAGCTTTTTGGTTCTTTGCCTGCAGGCAACATAACCACGCTAAGGATTGAAAACTATAAACCGGAAAGGCTTAAAGAAGGGGTTAACCCCAATTTAATCGTATACACTCTTAGCTCCATAGGCTCAATACAGAACTAAAATCTCCTAACGGGAAGGTCTTTGAGTTTCTTGTAGTTTCCGTCTTTCAGAAGTCTTAACAGCAAGAGGGCGGTCATATATGCATCCTCAAGGGCGTTGTGTTGGGTTGATATGGGAAGTTTAAAGATTTTTAGAAGTTCTTCAAGGGTTGGCACTTTACCCTTGTGTTCCACCAAGTCAAGCAGGTCAAGGGCGTAGGCTTTTAGAGAAAATCCACATTCCTCTTTTATAAGCTTTTTGAGCATGGATATGTCAATTTGAAGAAAGTATCCCGCAAGTATACACCCCCTTGCGTATTCTAAAAACTCCATGCATATCTCCTTTCTCTCTCTTGCACTGCGTAAATCCTCTGGAGTTATACCATGCACTTTTATTGATTCGTTATATTCCCTTGTAGGCTTTAGAAGGGCATAGAAATTTTTGCTTAGGTCTATTCTGAGGTTTTCTATCTTTACCGCACCAATACTTAAAGCTTCGTCCTTTTTAAGGTCAAGCCCAGTAGTTTCTGTATCAAAGACTACAAAGCACAGGTCCTCAATTTTTGTCTCTTTGTTTACCTCCCAGCTAAGCTCTTCCCTGCTCCCTAAGAGTTTATCTATGAGAGCCCTTATCATTCAAAATACCTCAAGTTGTATCTTTCATATAGAAACTCTTGAAACTCTTTTATTATCCTGAATACATCCTTAAGCGTTCCCTTTTCTGCCTTTGATAGTTGGTCAGGGTTTATGTAGTTGTCTGGCTCTTTGCCTTCTTTTATCTTTTGTGCCTGAAACTTGAACCTTATACCAAGGAGAAATCTGTAGGCTTCCTTTAAGTCTTTTGCATATTCTGGTGTTAAAACTCCGTTTTTACTTAACTCCTCTATACGCTCAAAGGTGTTCTGTTGAGATATACCCTTTTCAAGTGCTAAGGCTCGCACACCCTGAGTTATGGGGAATATGCCACCCTTTTTAATGTCTATCTCGCCCTTATGCTCTCCACTTCTTTCTACTACAAAGTCTCTAAAAAATCCAAGAGGTGGCTTAAACCTTACTGCATCTACCGCAAGGAAGGGAATAAAGCCCGGGTTTTTCTCTATGCTATTTTTCACGTGCTCCCAGAGCTTCTGCACCAAAGTCTGATCTCCAAACACATTTCTAAAGTCAAAGAAGATAGCCACGTTAAGTATGTTTTCTGGCTTTGGCTTTTCAATCCACTCTGACACTACCCTTTCCCATTCTCCTGCGGACCTTCTCCAGAAGGGGTTTGATATCATCACGTTGCCAGGACACGGCGGAAAGCCTATCTGAAGAAGAACCTCTATGTAGACTTTTGAAAACCTTTCAAAATATGCCCTTGGCTCAAAGTCAAGAAGAGGATAGTCTTGATATATAAGTGCGTTGTCTTGGTCTGTTTTTAGGCTTTGCTCCTTCCTGCCCTCGCTTCCTAAGACCATTATGCTAAAGGGAACGAGGGGTTCTTCTCCAAGCCTATTCAAGGCTATGTAAACTGCCCTTTTCATAAAGCGGTCGTTTATCTCTGATATGTATTCTCCAAGTTTTTCTGGGTCTGTGCCATGAAAGACCAAATCCAACACCTGCTCCCTTACGAGTCCGTAAAGGTATCTTAGCTCCTGCACTGTCTTTGCCTTGTCTATTTCCTTTATAAGTAGAACCGCATTCTTACTCTCGTAGGCTATGATATCTCTGTCCTCAAGCAAGCCTATGGGTGTGCTGTTTTTGAGAACGAGTATCTTCCTTATGCCATGCCTTGCCATAAGCACCATGGCTTCGTAAAGGGTTTTATTGCTTTCTATAGAAACTACTGGAAAGGTGGCAACATCTTTCAGTTTTACTTCCTCTGGCTTTAGCCCTTTGGCTAATACCCTTTTTAGCACATCCCTCTCGGTTAGTATTCCCAGACCCTCTTGAAGTCTTACAAGAACATAGGTGCTATCCTTTGCCACCATTTCTCTTATAGCTTCCTCAACTGTCTTAGAGCCATCAAGGGTAAGTGGTGGTCTTAGATTTAGGTCTTCAAGAAGAACTTCCATATGTTTTTCTACAGTGGAGGTATGCTGTTTTTTTGAGGCAACCAATCTTCTTGCCAGTTTCTGAGTAAAATAGTCTCTAAAGCCTTCGTGCTCTCCCATTAGGGAGCTAAAAATCTTTCTGTTAAGTAAAAAAACCACACTATCTTCTACAGCCTTTGCGGTTGAAGTTGGTGGGTTTTTGCTCATCAAAGACACATATCCAAAGCACTCACCTTCATGGAGGTATTCCACTGGCTCTCCTTCTCTCTCAAGCAGAACACTGCCACTTCTAAGTATGTATAGAAACTCTAAAGGTTTTGAGCCTTCTTTAAATATTACCTCACCTTTTTTGTAGCATTCCACCAATAGGTTATAGGCTATAGCTCTTCTCTGCTTTTCACTGAGAAGGTTAAAGGGTTCAATCTCCGAGAGAAACCTTTCTGCGTCTAACATTAGAGTAACTTTATGACCGCATATCTAAGTAGTAAAAGGGTTATGACTATGGCAAGGGTATGACAACAGGGAAGAAACTTCCTGTAGAGCCTATATGCGGGTTCTGTAGGCATATAAAGCATGTTGTAGAAGAAGTTTCTTCTATCTGTTGTGAAAAAGGAGAGGGCGGCTCGCCCAAGGACGAGCCACATATAAAAGGCAAGGGTGTAATTGAGGAATTGCTCCATCATTCCTGAGCTCCAGCCTTTACTGCACCCTTTGGATAGCGTATGCTGTCCACAAAGTCTTGAATGTGCTTGGGTGGGGGTGGTGTAAGCCTTGAGACCACAAGGGCAACCAGGAAGTTAAGAGGCATGCCGAATATACCGGATGCTATGGGTTTTATGCCGAAAAGCTCTATGCCTTTGAACCTGCTAAGGTATAGGTATATGATGGTTACGCTAAGACCTACAATGATACCCGCTATAGCTCCTTGCTTGTTCATTCTTTTGTCCCATATGCCAAGCACAAGAGCTGGGAAGAGAGAAGCTGCGGCAAGAGAGAAAGCCCAGGCAACGAGTTCAACGATTATAGCAAGCCTGAAGCTGGCAACATAGGCGCCTATAAGAGCAACCACAAGCAGTAGGGCTTTTCCTATCTTAACCCTTGTAGAAGGTGAAAGGTTAGGGTTTATCATCTTGTAATAAAGGTCGTGAGATATGGCGTTAGAGATGGTAATAAGTAGTCCGTCCGCAGTGGAAAGTGCTGCAGCGAGACCTCCCGCTGCCACAAAGCCAGCTATAACATAAGGAAGACCAGCTATCTCTGGAGTAGCAAGCACTATCATATCTGGATGTATGGATATCTCTGCAAACTGCACTATACCATCTCCGTTTAGGTCCTCTATGGTTATTAGGTTTACCTTTGCCCACTTTTGGACCCAGTCAGGAAGTTCACTAAAGGCTTTGCCTACCAAGTTTAGCATCTCATACCTTCCAAAGGCTGCGTAAGCTGGTGCGGTTATGTATAGAAGAAGTATGAAGAAGAGAGCCCATCCTGCAGAGGTTCTTGCTTCCCTTACCGTTGGTGTGGTGTAAAACCTCATTATAACGTGTGGAAGTCCTGCGGTTCCGAGCATAAGTATAAGCGTGAGTGCAAGAAAGTTTACCATGTCCTTTGCATCAGAGGGAGGAGTTATGTAGGATTTTGGAGGTTTAGAAGCCTCAGTTGCCTTTTTCATGGCATTAGTCCACTTTTCCTTGGCTTCCTCGGGAGACTTAGGATACTCTTTTAGCTGTTTTTCTATCTCCGCCCTTTGGGGGTCGTCCGCAGGCAGAGCCCTTAGCTTTTCCTCAAGCTCCCTTCTGCCTTGCTCCCAGCTATGAGGCAGTGCCTCTATCTTTGCCTTTAGCTCTTCTGCCTTCTTTTTCCATATCTCTCTAACTTCCTGCTCCTTTGGGTCTTCCCTTAGCTGTGCAAATTTTTGCTCTATACCCTGAAGAGCAAAGCCATAGGATATTTGAGATATGGGATTGCCTGTGTATTTATAAGAGAGCACGGTCACTGGTATTAGATAGGCTATTATTAGCACTATATACTGAGCGACCTGCGTCCATGTAACCGCCTTCATACCACCGAGAAAGGAGCAGACCAGAATACCTACAAGACCCACAAAGACGCCCACTTCAAAGGGAAGACCCAAGAGCCTGCTGGCGATTATTCCAACACCAGTTATCTGTGCAACAAGGTAGGTAAAGGACACTATAAGAGTTGCCACTATACCTACAAACCTCGGAAACTTGCCACCATACCGAGCATCCAAGAAGTCTGGAATGGTGTATGCACCAAACTTTCTCAGATAGGGTGCTATAAGGACACCCAAAAGCACGTATCCTCCAGTCCATCCCATAATGAAGGCAAGACCGTTATAACCCTGAAGTGCGAGAGCTCCAGCCATTCCTATAAAAGAGGCTGCGGACATCCAGTCCGCTGCAGTTGCCATTCCATTAAAAACCGCAGGCACTCTTCTTCCTGCCACATAGTATTCCGCAACTTGACCCGTTCTTGAAATAATACCTATGGCAGCATATACCGCTATAGTTCCGAAAAGGAAAACATAGCCTATAAAGGTGGGAGAAAGTCCAAAGAACTTTTCACCAATGTAAAGAAGAATAAGAAGCAATATAAGACCACCAGTGTAGATGGCGTATACCTTTCTTAGCCTTTCTATAAAATTCCTATCCACCATATTAATCCTCCTCTACTCCGTATTTTTTATCTACACTGTCCATTTTCTTTGCATAAAAGATGATAAGAATAAGGAAAACTATCAAAGCACCCTGAGCCCCCATGTAATAACCAAGAGGGAAACCAAATATAACTATTTTGTTGAGCCAGCCCGATATAAGAGCTGTACCGTAGGAGACAAGAGCCCAGATTAGGAGAACCAGAATCATAAGGTTTCGGTTCTCCCGCCAATAGCTTTCCAGCTGTTCTTTTGGCAGCATGGTTTTACCTCCTTTCAAAAGTTTGTGATTTATTTTACAGGTTTTTTGTTTCGTGTCAAGAGTGTATTAACTTTAGCATATATTTATGCCTGTATTTCAAAACTATGTGATAAAAATCGTATGTTTTTGACTGTATTGCTAAGGATTTTAAACTATAAACACCTATTTTTAACGCTTGCATTTACACAAGGACATTGCTGGGTTATACTTTTTAAATAAACCCACATAGGAGGTTTAACATGGAAGTAAGGGAAGAGGTTCACCTCAAGGTGGAAGAAAAGTATAGTCCTCCAGCCCACATAGTGGAGAGGGCATGGGTCAAGGACTACGACAGTTTATACCAAGAGTCCATCAAGGACAGGGAAGCCTTCTGGGCGAAGGTGGCAGAGGAGCTACACTGGTTTAAAAAGTGGGACAAGGTGCTTGAGTGGAACTACCCCTACGCCAAATGGTTTGTAAACGGCAAAACCAACATAACCTACAACTGCCTTGACAGGCACGTGCAGGCGGGAAGAAGAAACAAGGTTGCTTACATCTTTGTGGACGAGGATGGAAGGGAAAAGAAGATAACCTACGGCGAGCTCTTGGAGCTTGTAAACCGTATAGCCAATGGTCTTAAGTCCCTTGGTGTTAAGAAGGGAGATAGGGTCTCCATATACATGCCTAATACCATAGAAGCTATAGCTTGTATGCTTGCGTGTGCCAGAATTGGTGCAATACATAGCGTGGTTTTTGCAGGTTTTAGCGAAGGGGCTCTCAGACTCAGAATTGAAGATGCAAAGGCAAAGGTGGTGCTAACCGCCAGCTATACGAAAAGAAGAGGCAAAAAGATTGACCTCTTTGCCACAGTGCAAAGGGCTATAGATGGTCTTGGCTTTGTGGAAAAGGTGGTGGTCTGGGACAGGGACGGTGATGTGTTAAATGGCTCTGGAGGACTTTTTGTGAGCTTTGATGAGCTTGTTAAAAACAGCTCTCCAAACTGTGAACCCGTGGAAATGGACGCAGAAGACCCTCTCTTTATACTCTACACTTCTGGAACCACAGGCAAACCCAAGGGTGTGCTCCATACCACCGGTGGCTACATGGTGGGCACATACTTTACTACAAAGATAACCTTTGACCTTCATGAAGATGACATTTACTGGTGCACTGCGGACATAGGATGGATAACTGGACACAGCTACATAGTCTATGGACCCCTTGCCAACGGAGTTACTTCTCTGATAACAGAGGGTGCACCAGATTACCCTGACCCCGGAAGATGGTGGAGCTATGTGGAAAAATATAGGGTAAATGTTTTCTACACCGCACCTACTGCCATAAGGATGTTTATGAGGTATGGAGAGCAGTGGCCTGCCAAGTATGACCTTTCTTCTCTGAGAATACTGGGTTCTGTGGGTGAACCCATAAACCCCGAAGCTTGGCATTGGTATTACAAGCACATAGGCAGGGAAAACTGTGCCATAGTAGACACTTGGTGGCAAACAGAAACAGGTATGCATATGATAACTACTATTCCTGCATACCCTGCTAAGCCCGGAAAGGCAGGAAAACCCTACTTTGGCATAGAGGTGGCAGTTGTAGACAGTCAAGGCAAAGAACTTCCACCAAACACGGTTGGAAACCTCGTTATAAAAACCCCATGGCCCTCCATGCTTAGAACCTGCTGGGGTGAGCCAGATAGGTATGAAAAGTATTGGAATACCATCCAAGGATACTATTTTGCAGGAGACCTTGCCTCTTACGACGAAGAGGGCTACATAATGATACTTGGAAGAGCGGACGATGTGCTCAATGTGGCAGGACACAGGATAGGAACTATGGAAGTGGAAAGTGCAATAGTTGACCATCCAGCGGTGGCAGAAGCAGCGGTTATAGGAAAACCTCACGAGATAAAAGGTGAGTCCATAAAGGCTTTTGTAATTCTAAAGAAGGGCGTTGAACCAACAGACCACCTTAAGGAAGAGATAAAACAGCATGTGAGACAAATCTTGGGTGCTATAGCAGTTCCAGACGAGATAGAGTTTGTGGAAAAACTTCCCAAGACAAGAAGCGGAAAGATAATGAGAAGGGTGCTAAAGGCTCAGGAGCTTGGGCTTCCCGTGGGAGATGTTTCAACCTTGGAAGATTGAAGCCTTTGGGGGCTTTGCCCCCCTTTACTTGCTTCCTCCATAACGCATTTTCCGTTAAAGATAGACCCTCTTTCTATGTGAAGCACCTCCGTGGTTATGTCTCCCTTTACCACGCCACCTTGCAGGTTTACCTCCTTGGCTTTTATGTTGCCCTCAACCTTGCCGTAAATAATAACATGCTCCAAATCCAAATTACCTAAAATTTCCCCACCCTTCCCTACTATCAGGGTCGCTTTGCCTTTCACATCCCCTAAAATCCTGCCATCTATCCTCACCATTATACCATCTGCAAGTTTTAGGTTACCCTCAAACTCTAAACCATGGGCTATGTAGGTTTCCACCTTTTCCGGAATTCGAACTTGGTTTTCTTGTTTCTTCATACTTTGGTTCTCTTGTTTCCATATACCAAACATACTTCACCTCCAAGTCAAGAATTTTATAGGATCTATAGGCCTGTTATTTATTATAATTTCGTAATGAAGATGAGGTCCAGTAGATCTTCCTGTAGAGCCTACCCTACCTATTATCTGGCCCGCACTTACGCGTTGACCAACACGAACCTCAATCTGAGACAGATGTGCGTATAGGGTAGAATAACCGCTGGCATGCTTCACTATTACGGTTTTTCCGTAATTACCATAAGTGCCCGCAAACACCACAATACCGTCCGCAGTAACTCTGACTGGTGTGCCTTGTGGTGCTTCTATGTCTATACCTGCATGAAACTCATATCCACTGCCGAAGGGGTTTTTACGAAGTCCGTAGGTGGAGGTTATCCTTCCAAGAACTGGATAGCCAATAGGGAGGGATCGAAGGCTACTGTAAGTTTCCTCCGCAAGGCGGTTCAGAGTTTCAAGATCGCCCATCTCCGCAACTTTGAAGACACTGCCACCTCCCACTGCACCAGTTGACCTTACCTTCACCCCTCTTTCCGAAAGATACCTTTGTATATCCAAGAGCTTTCTACTTAGTTCGTTTACCTTGTTCCTTTCCGCCTCTATCTTTCGCTTTTCCTCTTCAAGTTTTTTCCACTCCTCTTTTAGGCTTGCAGTCATTTGTACAAGTTGCTCTTCAAGTCTTTTCCGCTCATTCTCTAAGTCTGCAATCCTTTGCAAAAGTTTTTCCTGTTGAGCCAAAAGTTCCCACTTTTCCGCAAGACTCCAAAGAGCCCACGCCTTGAAACCAATAATGGTCAAAAGTACAAGAAAAGGTATAGTAGCCAAAATCTTTATAAAAGATTTTTTCAAGGTAAAGCTCATAGGTTCCCTATAATCATGCCATATAATCGTTATCGTAATTCTATCTTCCATCTTGAGCCTCCAAGCGTCTTTTCAAAATTATAACCCTTACAAAAATCATATTGAACAAAATCGCTATATGCCTATCTTAATAAGACACGCAACCAACCAAAAGGAGGTTCGTTATGCTAAGAGCGGAATGGATAGAGGGTAGGAAAAAATACAAAAACAAAACACAGATGCACCTTGCCCGCCAGGGCATCATAACAGAAGAGATGCGCTATGTTGCCAAGAGGGAAGGCTTACATCCTGAGTTTGTCCGTCAAGAGGTTGCACGCGGGAGGATGATAATACCTGCCAACATAAACCACCTGCACCTTGAACCTATGTGTATAGGTATAAACTCAAGGGTAAAGGTTAACGCCAACATAGGAAACTCTGGCTTGGCTTCTGACATACCCACAGAGGTAGAGAAGGCAAAAGTAGCCATAAAGTATGGGGCGGACACCATAATGGACCTATCCACTGGCGAAGCCATAAAGGAAACAAGGGAAGCCATCATTAGCGTAAGCACCGTTCCTGTTGGCACAGTTCCCATATACGAAGCTTTCAAGAGAGCCAAAGGCAATGTGAAAAACATGACTGTAGACCTTATTCTTGACGTGATAGAGGAGCAGGCTCAACAGGGTGTGTCTTATATGACCATTCATGCGGGCGTGCTAAGGGAGTTCTTACCCATGGTTCAACACAGGGTTATGGGTATTGTTTCTCGCGGTGGTGCCATAATGGCACAGTGGATGATAGAACACGGAAAACAAAACCCACTATACGAGCATTTTGACAAGATATGTGAGATATTCAAAAAATACGACGTGAGCTTTTCCCTTGGGGATGGTCTAAGACCCGGAGCTATAGCGGATGCGTCAGATGAAGCACAGCTTGCAGAGCTCAAAGTCCTCGGTGAGCTTACAGAGAGGGCTTGGAGACACGACGTGCAGGTAATGGTGGAAGGACCAGGACACGTGCCTATGGACCAGATAGAGTTTAACATAAAATTACAGCAAAAGGTGTGCCACGAAGCACCCTTCTATGTGCTTGGACCGCTTGTGATAGATATCGCGCCGGGTTATGACCACATAGCCTCTGCCATAGGTGCAGCGATGGCAGGTTGGTATGGTGCGGCAATGCTTTGCTACGTGACTCCAAAGGAACACCTTGGTCTTCCAAACATTGAAGACGTAAAGCAGGGAGTTATAGCCTATAAGATCGCTGCACACGCTGCAGATGTGGCTAAGAACTGGCCTGGTGCAAGGGAGTGGGACCTTGAGATGTCAAAGGCTCGCTTTGCCTTTGATTGGAACAGGCAGTTTGAACTTGCCCTTGACCCAGAGACCGCAAGGGCATACCATGACGAAACACTACCACAGGAAGGCTACAAGACCGCCAAATTCTGCTCCATGTGCGGTCCTGAGTTTTGTGCCTATAAGATATCTCAAAATGTCTCTTCCAAGATGGAAGAGGTCCTTCATCTTGAAAACTGGATAGCTCCATAATACCTTTTGGGGGCTTTGCCCCCTTCTTAACCAAATCTTAACCAAACCTTAAAGAAATCTTAACTTTTCCACCCTATCCTTATTCTCATGAAGCTCGCAATAGTGGAACTGCATGATGTAAGCCCTTACTATAGGGTGGAGTTTTTGAGTGCTCTTGAGCTTTTAGAGGAGGTGGGATTGGATAGATTTTCCCTCTTGGTGGTGCCTTACTTCTGGGAATATGCACCGCTGGGAGGGGATGGGAACTTTTTGAACCTCATAAAAAACCTCGGAGCGGAGTTAGTATTGCACGGTTATACACACAAAGGCAAAAGAAGGCTTCAAGACCTGCTTTGGACGGACGGGGAGGGAGAGTTTGGAGGGCTTGACCTAACTGAAACCTATGAGAGGGTTCGCTCAGGCTTGGAGCTTATGGAATACCTTGGTCTGAAAACCACCTTCTTTGTGCCACCCGCATGGATAGGAAATCCCTACCTTGAGGATGTGCTTTACTCTCTTGGTTTTGAAGGCATAGCCTACAGGTGGTATATAAAAGACTTAGGCAATGAAAAAAGCATAAGCTCTCCCGTTCTTAGCTTTAGCAGTAGAAATCTTCTGTCTTGGCTTAGCCTAAAGGCTCTTCCCAGCATGGAAAGGCTCTACAAGGACCATCAAGTTCTCAGGCTTGCACTTCATATGACAGACTTTAGAGACGAGAGAAAGGTCAGGCTTTGGAAAGAAATACTAAGCAATATAGAAAAGGAAAGGAGGTTAATAAGCTATGGGGAATTACTTAGCAAAAGCGGACTTGCACCTTCATTCAAAGGCTTCCAACCTACCGGGAGGTTGGTTCAGTAAGCTGGTGGGATGTCCAGAGAGCCTCACAGAGCCTATGGAAATATACAAAAGGCTCAAAGAAAGGGGTATGAGCTTTATAACCATTACAGACCACAACACCATAGATGGAGTCCTTGAGCTGGCACATCTTCCTGAGGTCTTTATAAGCTGTGAGTATACGGTGGAGATTCCCGAAGAGAAGGGAAAGGTTCATGTGCTCGTATACGGCATCACGGAAGCTCAACATCAAGACCTTTTAAGGCTAAGAAACAACATCTACGATTTTGTCAAATACCTAAAGTCTCATAGAATAGCCCACTCCCTTGCCCATCCTCTATATTCTGTTCAAGGAACTAAGATAACCCGTAGCCTTTTAGAAAAGTTGGTCTTGCTCTTTGACAACTGGGAGGTGATAAACGGGACAAGGGGAGACGGTGTCAGATATGTGGAAGAGTCCATAGCCCGTGCCTACGATGGATGGGATAAGATACATGCCCTTGCGGAAAGATACAGAATAGAGCCTCAGAGGATAAGGGATAGGATAACCTTTACCGCAGGTTCAGATGACCACGGTGGAATGGACGTGGGAAGGACTTGGACTGCAGTTGAGGGTGCTATAAGCAAAGAGGACTTTTTAAAGGGTATATGGGAAGGAAGAACACATGTGGATACAGAAGAGCTGGGAGACAAAAGGCTTCTAAACATGGTATGCAGGGTGGGTTATGACTTTCTAAAGAGCAAAAACCATATACCCTCTGAAGTTAGACCCATAACCGACTATGTCTTTATGCACTCGGACAACCCAGTGGTAGGTATGCTTTTGAGGAACTTTCTTGGTATAAAGTCCGAAAGGTCAGAGCTATTGAGGGAAATAGCAAAAAAACTGCCCTCTTTTACTTTGGAAAGGTTTTTGAAAAGCCCCTCACCGCAAACCCTTGGGGAGCTGTGCCTGTCCCTCATGGCTCATGGCTTCCCCGCCTTTTTAAAATACGCCCAAAAAAGGGAAGAGGAAAAGATAAAGGTTCTTGGAAAAGAGTTTGGCATACTAAATGGAAGGTCTCCAAAGGTTGCTTATCTTACAGACACCTACCACCATATAAACGGCGTTGCAAGAAGTGCTAAGCTCATAAGACAGATAGCCCTTGAGGAAGACCTACCCTTTACAATAATAGTTTCTAACTCACAGGTGAAGGAAGAGGAAAAGCTCATAAACTTAGAGCCTATTGTGGAGATACCCACACCCTTTTACGAAGAGTTAAAAATGGGTCTTCCAAACCTGATAGAGCTTATGGACCTTCTTGAGAGGGAAGGCTTTACTCAAGTTCACATAGCCACGCCAGGACCTCTTGGACTTATGGGATTTCTTGTGGGTAAGATTCTACGTCTTAGGATTACCTTTGCCTTCCACACAGACATACCCACATACGCAAGGACATATACGGGAGACCCCGAGGTGGAAAGCCTTCTATGGAAAGCCTTTGTCTTCCTTGGTAATATCTCAGATAGGTTTTTTGTCCCATCAGAACACTACAAAAAGCTCTTTGTAAGCAAGGGGCTACAATACAGTAAGATAAGCACCTTCAAACGTGGTGTGGATACAGAGCTCTTCTCTCCTTACAAAAGAAGCGAGGACTTCTGGTCTAAAAGGCTCGGAGTTAAAAAGCACCAAAGGGTTATCCTGTATGTGGGTAGGGTTTCCAAAGAAAAGGGTTTGGATACTTTCCTTTACACTGCTAAATGCTTCCCCGAAGACATCTTTGTGATAGTGGGAGATGGACCCTATAGGAAAGAGATAGAGAACAAAAAACCAAAGAACGTGCACCTTGTGGGTTATATGGTGGGAGAGGAGCTGGCTACCGCTTACGCAAGCTCTGACGTGTTTTTATTCCCCTCTGAAACAGAGACCTATGGACAAGTGGTTTTAGAGGCTATGGCGAGCGGTCTTCCTGTAGTGGTAAGCTCAAAGGGTGCATCTCACGAGCATGTTCAAGAGGGTGTAAATGGCTTTATAGCCACAAAGCCCGAAGACTTTGTAGAAAAGCTCTCCCTTCTTCTATCCAATGAAAGCCTAAGGAGAAGCATGTCTCAAGAAGCTCTATACTACGCAAGAAGCCTTGATATGAGAAAAACCTACATAGACTACATGTTAGCCATAGCTGGTCTTGGGAGGCTTGTCCATGAAACTTGTTGACATAACCCCATACTTTCATAGCAGAAGCGGAGGCATAAGGAGATACCTTCTTGAAAAAAGCAAGTATATGCAGAAAAAGGGTATAGAGCATGTGCTTATAATACCTGGAAAGGAAAGAAGAACATATCATATTAACTCCACAAAGGTATACGAGCTTCCCTCCTTTCCTCTGCCTTTAACAGGTGGTTATAGGTTCTTCTCCTCCTTTGCGGAGATAAGGGAAATACTGAAAATAGAAGAGCCCCACGTGGTAGAGCTGGGTGGCACCTATCAACCCATAAATCATTTAAAGTCTGACAACTATTTACTGAGCGTCTTTTACCATTCTGACATAAGGACGGACCTCTCGCTTTTGCCCGCTCCAGAAAAGCTCAAAAAGGTCCTTTTGGAACACATCATAAGAAAAAAGCTCTCAAAGGCAGACCTTATAATAACCCCATCAAGGATGCAAGAGGAGTTTTTAAGGACTTATGGTCTTGAAAACATAATCACTGTAAACCTCGGAGTGGATACGGAGGTCTTTAACCCCTCTAAAAGAGACCCATACTTTGAAAAAGCCCTTGGCATAGACTCTGGTAGATTTAAACTGATATACGCTGGTAGGCTCTCGCCAGAGAAAAACATAGACCTTCTCTTAGAAGTCTTTCAACACCTTGACCCTACCCTTTTCCATCTTGTAGTGGTAGGAGACGGTCCTCTAAGGAAAAGAGTAGAAAGGCTCTCTCAGAAACTTCCTAACCTCACCTATCTTGGATACCTCCAAAGAGAAGAGGATTTGGCAAAGGTTTATGCAAGCTGTGATATCTTTGTGAGCACCTCTACAGGAGAGACCTACGGGCTTGCCTTTCTTGAAGCTCAGGCTTGTGGTTGTCTGCTGGTTGCCTATGATATGGGTCTTGAAACACAACCTTTTAAGGAGTTTTTGGTAAAAGAGCTCACTTTGGAAGCCTTCTACCATGCCATAGTCCGTGCCTGCAACGAGGTGAGTCTGGTTAACAAAGAAAAGGTCAGCTCCTTTGTGCTTAGTAATTTCTCTTGGAATGCTACTTTTGAAAAACTTCTTGATGTTTACCAAGGAGTTCTTGTTTAATAAGTTTTGCCTTGTAGACGCACTCATTCAAGAAATTGAGAGGGAGAAAAACTGCTACAGAATGTTTGTGGAAAGGCATCCACTTATAGTGCTTGGAATACTCACATTAAACATGCCTTACCTCCTTAAAGATTACTTTTTAAGGTATGGAGTTAAAAACATACTGCAAACCGCAAAAGAAATCAAGCCCACCTTCCAGCCAAGCAGTGCGGTGCTAAAGGCGAGCTTTACCACCGGATGTTTGAGGAGAGGCTGAAGATAGAAGTTTAAATCATCACCTTCTAATCTTTGATAGCTTCTTTTATGTTTGAGGTTTTCTATAAGATAATGGGCAAAGCTACCCTCTTTGAACCTAATGAGAAGCGTCCTTGTATT
>JBBKAW010000005.1 GCA_037722135.1 Aquificaceae bacterium | reverse complement strand
GAAGTTTAAGTTGCTCCTCTGGGCTAAGCATGATGGAGTTAAAATTATAACCCATGAGAACGGAGCTTTTACTTGGTGGAGAGTGGGTTTCAAAGGAAGAAAAACTGTCGGTGGTATACCCTTACACTGGTGAAGTTGTGGCAGAGGTTTCAAAGGCAAGTGAGGAAGATGTCTATAAGGCTATAGAGGTAGCAAAGGAGGGACACAAAAAACTTTCTTCCTTGAGCTCATACGAAAGATATGAAATCCTTATGAGAGCAAGCCATATCCTCAGAAAGAGAGCGGAAGAATTTGCCAAAACTCTTGTGCTTGAGGTGGGAAAAACCATAAGAGAGGCAAGGACAGAGGTTCAAAGAGCCATACAGACCCTCATCTTCTCTGCGGAAGAAGCAAGAAGAATAGGAGGAGAGGTCATTCCCATTGACGCCCATCCCAACGGAAAGGGTAAGGTGGGATTTTACATTCGCCAGCCTGTGGGTATAGTCTCTGCCATAACACCCTTTAACTTTCCCTTAAACCTTTCCATGCATAAGGTAGCACCAGCCCTTGCCTGCGGAAATGCGGTAATCCTTAAACCCTCAGAGAGGACACCTCTTACTCCCCTTATGCTCGGTGAGGTTCTGCTTGAGGCTGGACTTCCTCCACAAGCCCTTAGCATTCTGCCTGGCTACGGCGATGTGGGAAAGGCTATGACAATGCATCCTGATGTGAGGGTGGTATCTTTTACAGGTAGCAGAAAGATAGGAGAGATAATAACCCGTCAGGCAGGTATAAAAAAGGTGGTGCTTGAGCTTGGGTCAAATTCCGCCATAGTGCTCCACAAGGATGGAGACCTAAAAAAGGCGGTGCAAAAAACTGTTTTGGGAGGATACGCTATAGCAGGTCAGGTTTGCATATCTGTGCAAAGGGTCTTTGTCCACGAGGAGCTTTTTGACCAATTTCTTGAGGAGCTTGAAAAGGCGGTAAAGGAGCTTAAGGTGGGAGACCCTATGCAAGAGGACACGGATGTGGGTCCAATGATAGGGGTTTCTGAGGTTCAAAGAGTTCAGGAGTGGATAGATGAAGCTCTTCATGAAGGTGCAAAACTTATAACTGGTGGTGTTTCTTATGGAGATAGGGTTTCTTCTGTGCTTTTGCCAACGATTGTTTCTCTTGTTCCTCCAAACACAAAACTCTATAGGGAAGAAGCCTTTGCTCCGGTGGTGGTAGTCAACCCCTACAAGGAAGTGGAAGAAGCCATACAGATGGTTAACGATTCAGAGTATGGTCTTCAGGTGGGAGTATTTACCAAAGACATAGACATAGCTTGGGAATTTATAAGGAAGGTTCAAGCGGGTGGAGTGCTTATAAACGAAGGACCTAACTTTAGGGCGGACCATATGCCATACGGCGGTGTTAAATACTCTGGCATAGGTAGAGAAGGACCACGCTTTGCCATAGAAGACTACACGGAGATAAAGATGGTAATTTTTGACCTTTCTTAAGCCAAGAGTGTCTCTCTTGGGTTTGAAACTTACCACTGTGAAAAATAAAGTTCTTGAGGCGCTGATAAGAAGGCATCTTGAGAAGCTAATCTGCTGTAGTAGTGCTAACTTGGAGGTTTTGAAGGGTAATCAATAGCTTCATAAACCTATGAAGACTATTCTAAATCTTGACAAAAATAAAATGTTGTAAGATAATAAACTACTATGATAGATATAGCTTTTGCACAACAAACAGGGCATGGTTCAAGCCCAGTAGGAGCGTTGCTTTTTCAACTCATATTCTTTATATTGCTTCTTGCACTCTTTTACTTTCTCCTCATAAGACCTCAGAACAAGGCAAGGAAAAGACATCAGGAATTTTTGGCAAACCTCAAAAAGGGTGATAGGGTTGTAACCGCAGGCGGTATATGGGGCACGGTAGTGGAGATAGGGGATGATACCGTAACTCTTAAGGTGGATGCCAACACACGCATAACCTTCACAAAGGAAGCCATATCTCACTACCAGCCAGGCTACAAGAGGGAAGACAAGAAGGAAGAAGACTAAATTTTTCTCTATGAAGCTGTTGCTGGAGGAGGGGGTAGTCCTACCAGAGGTTGAAGACCACAAAAAAACAGCCCTTATAAAGGGTAGAGAGGAAATAAGCTATGCGGACCTTAGAGAAAACATCTCCAGCTTTGCGGAGCTAACAGATATATTGCCCGGTGAGAGGGTGCTTATATGTTCTGAGAATAGACCTGAATGGGTCTATGCCCTCTATGGTGCTTGGCAGAGGGGAGGGGTGGTAGTGCCTGTGGACTTTATGTCAAGTGTGGAGGAGATACTATACATCCTAAAAGAAACAGAGCCTGCGGTGGTTTTTTGTTCAGAGCAAACCCAGAAGTCTGTTAGGGAAGCCCTTCAAGAGTCTGGAGTTAAACCCCTTCTTTACAACTTTGATAGCCTTATACTTCCCAAACCTCGTGAAAAACCTATAAGCAGAGGTTTGGAAGAAACCGCTTTGATTCTTTATACCTCTGGCACTACTGGACAGCCAAAGGGGGTGATGCTTAGCTTTAAGAACCTGCTTTCTAACATAAGGGCTATCCAGAAGGTGGGTGTTGCAGGCAAAAGGGACAAGACCCTTGCTCTTCTACCCTTTCATCATTCATATCCTTTAATGGTTACTTTGCTTGTGCCTTTGTATCTTGGTGCAACGGTAGTCTTTTTGGAAAGGCTAAGTTCAGAAGAGCTTCTTAGGACGCTAAAAGAGCACAAAATTACCATACTTGTGGGTGTGCCAAGGCTTTATCAGCTTTTGCATCAGAGGATAATGGAAGGGCTTATGGCAAACCCTTTTGGTAAGCTTCTCTTCAAACTCTCTCCCTATATGGGGCAAGGGCTAAGAAGGTTGGTCTTTAAGAGGGTTCATGACGCCCTTGGGGGAAGTCTCAGATACTTAGTAAGTGGTGGTGCTAAGCTACCCTTGGAGGTTGCCCTTGACCTAAACAGGCTTGGCTTTACCATCCTTGAAGGCTACGGTCTTACAGAAACGTCTCCAATAGTCTCCTTTAATCCGCCTCAAAAGCCTAAACTTGGCTCTGTTGGAGTGCCAATAGAGGGGGTTTATGTAAAGATTAGCGAAGAGGGAGAGGTGCTTGTGCGCGGTGTGAACGTAATGCAGGGCTATTACAAAAAACCAGAAGAGACACAGAGGGCTTTCAAGGATGGTTGGCTTCTTACTGGAGACCTTGGATACATTGACCAGGAGGGATACCTTTACATTACTGGCAGGAAAAAGGAGGTTTTAGTCCTCTCTGGTGGAAAAAAGGTAAATCCGGAAGAGCTTGAAAACCTCATACTCTTGGAAGGCAAGGGTAGGATAAAAGAGGTGGCGGTTTTGGAAATAGAGGGAAGCGTGAAGGCTTTACTTTTACCAGACTTTGAGCTTTTGAAGAGGGAGGGAGTTTTAAACATTGAAGAGTTTGTCAGATGGCAGGTTATTGACAAGGTAAACCAAAAGCTACCAGAATGGAAAAGAATAAGGGGCTTCAGGGTGGTAAAGGAAGAGCTTCCAAAGACAAGACTTGGAAAACTAAGAAGGTTTTTACTTCCTCAGATATACCAGTCTACGGAAACCTACAGCAAGGAAGAGCAAGAAGACCCAATAATGAACACTCAAGAGGGTCAGGCTATAAGGAGCTTTCTTCATGGGCTAACCCAGCGAGAAGTAAAGGGATACCATCATCTTGAGCTTGACCTTGGGTTAGACTCTTTGGGAAAGGTGGAGTTTCTTAGCTTTCTTGAATCTACCTTTGGGGTCTCTGTCTCCGAAGAAGACCTAATAAACAACCCAAAAGTCCAAGATGTGGTAAGGCTTGTATCTAAAGGGAAGGAAAAGCTTGAACTTTCAGAAGTCCATTGGAAGGATATACTCCTCAAAGGAAAGCCATACCAGTTAAAAGAGTATACTTTTGCCTTTGGCACAGGCAGGTTAATTCTCAAGACCTTTTTTAAACTATACAACCGCCTTGAGGTTCGTGGGCTTGAAAACTTGCCTGAACCACCTTTTATACTTGCACCAAACCACGCCAGCTATTTAGATGGTTTTGTATTGGCTTGTGCACTGCCACAAGATATAGCCCTCAAAACCTACTTCCTTGGAGCGGAAGAATACTTTAGAGACCCTTTGAGTGCAGTTTTTGGCAGGCTTGCTCATGTGATAACGGTTAACTTGGACAAAAGGCTAAAAGAGTCTCTCCAGAAAACCGCATGGGCTTTGAGGCTTGGTAAGGTAGTGGTTATCTTTCCAGAAGGAGCAAGGACGAGGGATGGAAGACTTCTACCCTTTAGAAAGGGCTTTGCCATACTTAGCAAAGAGCTCCATGTTCCTGTAGTGCCTACCGCTATAAAAGGGACTTACCAATCCCTGTCTCTATACGATAAGTTTCCAAAACCTGCAAAGATAGAGGTGGTCTTTGGAAAGCCTATAAAACCTCAAGGAAAGAGCTACGAAGAAATCGTAGAAGAGACAAGAAAGGAAATTGAAAGACTACTCTCTTAGGCTTCTTCCGCCACCGTCTTTACTGCCAAAACGCCTATCTCTTCTGCGAGGGAAAGGGCTTCCTCCTTTGCGTTTAGATAAACTACCACAGGAATGGTTTCTTGTCCTACCGCCTTTGAGATTATCATAGCCCTCTTGAAGACCTTTTCCACATCCTCTGGATAAAGGGTCAAAGTTGCCTCAAGGGCTACATGAACCTCCTTTCCAGTTTCCTTGAGCCTTCCTTTGCCAGCAAAGTCAACCTTTAGAGCAAAGTCTTTCATGTCTTCGTCTATAAGACCACTATCTATAGCATCGTCCAGTATGTCCGCAAGGGTAAACTTGTCTATAGGTCTTAGTCTTCTTATAACTCTGCCAAGGAAGGCAGGTGCGTTTTCTCTAACCTTTCTTTCAAAACTTTCTCCTCTTAGCTTTGCCACATCTATCTTAAGAACTCCTACATCTTTCTTGAGAATCTCCACGTCCGCCTTCAGTGGTCTGAACTCCTCCTCTACAAACCTTTCAAACCTCGCAGGAAGCCTTCTGAGTTCCTCCTCCAATATAAGGCTTCTTATCCTCTCGCGCCACTCGGGGTTTTCTCTGAGTATCCTCTCAAGGTCTTCTATGGTGTTGATAACATAACCCATGCTAATAAATATAACCCAAGAGCTTGCCTGTAGCACTACTTTGTGTATAATTCTATGCTTATGACAGGGCATGAAATCCGTGAGCTTTTTTTAAGCTTTTTTGAAAAAAAGGGGCATACAAGGGTAAAGTCCGCAAGCCTTATTCCAGAAAAGGACCCAACTCTTCTATTTGTAAACGCTGGTATGGTGCCTTTTAAGGATGTTTTTCTTGGCATAGAAAAAAGACCATACACGAGGGCGGTCTCTTGCCAAAAATGTCTTAGGGTTTCTGGAAAACACAACGACCTTGAAAGCGTAGGTTTTACCTCAAGGCATCATACCTTTTTTGAAATGCTTGGAAACTTCTCCTTTGGAGACTACTTTAAAAAGGAAGCCATAGAATACGCTTGGGAGTTCGTTACCGAATATCTAAAGATACCAAAGGAGAGGATATACGTAAGCGTTTTTAGAGAGGATGAGGAAGCCTTTCTCATATGGAGAGACCACATAGGGCTTTCGGAAGACCGCATATGGAAAATGGGGGAGGAGGACAACTTTTGGCAGATGGGTGATACGGGTCCCTGCGGTCCCTCTTCCGAGATATATGTGGATAGGGGTCCAGAATACGAGCCGGAGAGATACCTTGAAATATGGAACTTGGTCTTTATGCAATACAACAGGGATGAAAGGGGAAACTTGACTCCTTTGCCAAAGCCTAACATAGACACGGGTATGGGGCTTGAAAGGGTTGCCAGCGTGCTTCAGAAAACAAGGACCAACTTTGAAATAGACCTTATAAGACCTCTTATAGCCTTTGGTGAAGAGCTTTCTGGAAGGGTTTATGGGGAAAACTTTGAAACAGATAGTGCCTTAAGGGTAATAGCGGACCATCTTAGGGCTTTGACCTTTGCCATAAGTGATGGTGTTCTTCCTTCCAATGCAGGCAGGGGCTATGTGATAAGAAGAATTTTAAGGCGTGCCATGAGATATGGCTACAAGCTGGGAATAGAAGAGCCTTTTCTCTATAAAGGTATTGACCTTGTGGTGGACGTAATGAAAGAGCCTTATCCTGAACTTCTTCAGTTAAAGTCCTTTGTAAAGTCTGTAGTCAAGGCGGAGGAGGAGAGGTTTATAAACACTCTCAAAAGAGGTATGCCTTACGCAGAAGAGATTCTTCAAAAGGCGGAAAAGGGTCTTATACCAGGAAATCTTGTGTTTAGTCTTTACGATACCTATGGCTTTCCTGTTGACCTCTTTGAAGACATGGCAAGGGAGAAGGGTCTAAAGGTTGATATGGAAGGCTTCCAGAGGGAAATGGAAGAGCAAAGGGAAAAGGCAAGAAAACACTTTAAGATAGAGGTAAAGGCTACAAAGCCTGTTTATCAACACTTAAAGGAGCTTGGGAAAACCTCTACCTTTCTGGGCTACGAAGAGACAAGCCTACACACAGAGGTTATAGCACTATTAAAGGATGGTGAGCTTGTTTCTGAATTAAGGGAAGGAGAGAGGGGCGAAGTGTTTCTAAGGGAAACTCCCTTTTACGCAGAAAGGGGTGGTCAAATAGGAGACAGGGGTATTATACAAACCTCGGAGGGTCTCTTTTTTGTGGAGGATACCCAGTCGCCAGTGGAGGGTGTGATAGCACATATAGGTTATGTGTCAAAGGGGTCAATAAGGCTTGGAGACAGAGTCTTTGCACGCATAGAGGAGGAAAGGAGAGAGGACATAAAAAGAAACCATACCGCAACGCATCTTTTACACTCTGCTTTGAGAGAGGTGCTTGGCGAACACGTGCGTCAGGCGGGTTCTTTGGTAGCGGACCAGTATCTGCGTTTTGACTTTACACATTTTCAGCCTCTCACAGAAGAGGAAATAAGGAAGGTGGAGGAGCTTGTAAACCTGCAGATAATGAAAAACCAACCTGTGTTGGTGGAGGAGATGGACTACCAGTCCGCCATAAGAAGCGGTGCCATTGCCATCTTTGAGGAAAAGTATGGAGAGAGGGTAAGAGTCCTTAGCGTGGGGGACTTTTCAAAGGAGCTTTGCGGTGGAACTCATGTGAAAAGAACGGGGGACATAGGATATTTCATGATAGTCTCTGAATCCTCGGTAGGTGCGGGTGTAAGGCGCATTATTGCAAAAACGGGAAGGTGGGCGGTAGAGCATGCCTTTGAGGAGAGGAGAAGGCTTCTTGAAATTGCCAGGTCTCTTGGGGTTTCCTCAGAGGATATCCCAAAGGCTGTGCAAAGACTTACGGAAGAGCTAAGGGAAAAGGAAAGGGAAATAAGCAGACTAAAGGAAAAGCTACTTGCTGGGAATAACCTCTCAGAGGTAAAGAAGGAAAAGGTGGGAGAGATAGATTTGTATTTTGGCGTGCTTGAGGAGGTTGAGCCAAAAGACATGCTTGTCCTTGCGGACAGGATAAGAAACAATACAGACAGAGCGGTGGTCTTTCTAATTAGCAAAAGGGGAGAAAAAGCGTCATGCCTTATAGCACTTTCTAAGGAGCTTACAGATAAGCTTTCCGCAAGGGAGCTTATGAAGGTGGTTTCTAAGTATCTTGGTGGCGGTGGTGGTGGAAGGGATGACTTGGTGCAGGGTAGTGTGAAAAGCCTTGACCAGTTGCAGACTGCGGTGGAGAACCTAAAATCTGTTATAATAGATAGTTTCACGGAGGTGAAAGGATGAAGAAGGGCTTACATCCAGAGCTTAAACCTACTCATTTTGTCTGTGGTTGTGGCAATAGCTTTACACTGCTTTCCACAAAAGGCGGGACTGTTTACCTTGAGACTTGTAATGCCTGCCATCCCTTTTATACAGGTAAGCTAAGGGTAAAGCCAGCCTTTTTGGAGCTAAAGGGCAAAGGATAATGCTAAGTCCTGAGCTTGAGGAAAGGTTAAAATCCATAGAGCAAAAGTATTTGGAGCTACAGTATCAGCTTAGCAGTCCAGAGGTGGTCTCAGACAGGGAAAAGCTCACGAAACTTGGAAAAGAGCTAAAGGATATAGAAGAAGTTTATACTGCATACAAAGAGTATAGAAAACTGCTCTCTGACCTTGAGCAGGCAAAAGAGCTTTTGAAAAACGAAGAGCTAAAAGACCTTGCAAAAGAAGAGATAGAAAGACTTACGCAAGAGTTAGAGAAGACAGAAAAACACATAAGAGTCCTGCTACTTCCCAAGGACCCAAGGGACAGCAAGAATGTTATATTGGAGATAAGGGCGGGCGTAGGTGGTGAAGAGGCAGCGCTTTTTGTGGCAGACCTTCTAAACATGTATAGAAAGTATGCGGAAGAAAAGGGTTGGAAGTTTAGCATCCTATCTGCCAATAGGACTGGTTTGGGAGGCTACAAGGAGGTTATTGCTCTTATAGAAGGTGAGGGTGTATATTCAAGGCTTAAGTTTGAGAGCGGAGTCCACAGAGTCCAGAGAGTGCCAATAACCGAAGCGGGAGGAAGGATACACACTTCCACTGCAACGGTGGCAGTCCTTCCAGAAACGGATGAGACGGAGATTCAAATAGACCCAAAGGACCTAAAAATAGAAACCTTTAGGGCAAGCGGTGCAGGTGGTCAGTACGTAAACACTACAGAAACTGCAGTAAGAATAACCCATCTTCCTACCGGCATAACCGTATCCTGTCAAGACGAAAGGTCTCAATTCCAAAACAAGCAAAAAGCACTAAAGATACTTTACGCAAGACTAAAAGACTTTTATGAACGACAAAAGGAAGAGGAGCTTGCAAGGGAAAGAAGACAACAGGTAGGCACAGGTGAGCGGAGCGAAAAGATAAGAACTTACAACTTTCCACAGAATAGAGTTACGGACCATAGGATAAACTTAACCTTATACAAGCTTGGAGATGTGCTTGAAGGTAAATTGGACGAACTTATAGACGCTTTGGTGGAGCATTATATAGAAGAAAAACTCAAAGCCCTTGCATAAGCCTGTAGGGTCTGAGAGTATTGCCCTCAATAAGACCCACTCCTATAAAGGTATCATATTCGTAGAGCCTTACAAAGGTTTTCTCAAGGCTTTCCTTTAGCCTTATGACAGAGCCATGCTTTATTCTTCTTGAAAGTCCACCCTCAAGAGTTATTTTTGGCATAAAGCTTAGTGCTTCTCCCACTGGGATTAAAAGCCCAGAAAGGTCTTCCAAAGACAAGAGCCTGTTGTAGGATACCGCCATTCCCACGTTAAAACTACCTACTCTTAACCTTCTTAACTCCACCATATGAGCACCACAAGAGAGCTCCAGTCCAATGTCATGAATTAGACTTCTTATATATGTGCCAGAGGAAACCTCAAAAAGGAACTTCACAAAGGGTATTTCACATTCCAAGAGCTCAGCCTTGTATACATAAACCTCTACAGGCTTTATATCAACCTTTAAACCACTTCTTGCAAGCTCATAAGCCCTTTTGCCACCTATCCTCTTTGCTGAAAAGGGTGGAGGTTTTTGAAGGAGTTTTCCTGTAAAAGTCTTTAACACAGCCTCTATATCTTGGCAGGAAACTTCCACTGGTCTTGATTGAGTAATCTTACCCTCCGCGTCATAGGTATCTGTTATCTCACCCAGCTTTGCGGTTGTCTCGTAGGTTTTATCAAGTCCTATGAAAAACTGAGAGAACTTGGTTGCCTCACCCACAAGAACTACCAACAGCCCAGTAGCTATAGGGTCAAGAGTGCCAGCATGTCCTACCTTTACCTTAAAGCGTTTTTTTATGCCTTCAAGGACTTCCATAGAGGTAGGACCCTTTGGTTTGTCTACAAGAAGGACACCCGAGACCATTAGCTTAGAAAATCTTTTAGATGTCTTTTCATAGCCATATTTCTGAGCTTTCTAAGTGCCCTTGTCTCTAACTGACGCACCCTTTCTCTGGATATCTGCAGTATATCACCTATTTCTCTTAAGGTCTTTGGTTCTTCACCTCTTAGACCAAACCTTAGCTCTATAACCCTTCTTTCCTTCTCTGGAAGTTTGTTCAGAAGCTCTTCTATCTCCTTCTCTAACACCTCGTTTATTATTTTCTCTTCCACGTCCGCAGTGCCATGTTGACTGAGAAAGTCTACGAAGAAGGTATCTTCGTTCTCACCAACAGGAGCGTCCAAAGACAGTGGCACTCTACAAAGTTGAAGACATTTATCTACCTCCTCAGGACTTATCTTGTAGCCTTCTTTTCTTATCCTTTTCTCTATCTCCTCTTCCGTAGGCTCACGCCCAAGCTCCCTTTCCAGCTCCTTATAGAGCACTTCCTTGGTGTATTCGTAGGCTATCTCTTCAGAGGTTGGTTCTCTTTCAAGTTCCTTATATAGCCTACTGTATATACCGCTTATGCGGTTTATAAGATGGGACTGTTTTATGGGAATCCTTACCGCACCAGTCTGCTGAGAGAGTGCCTGCATTATGGCTTGCCTTATCCACCAAACCGCATAGGAAATAAACTTCACACCTCTGTCTGGGTCAAACCTCTTTGCCGCTTCTATAAGCCCATGGTTGCCTGCAGCGATGAGCTCGGAAAGAGGGAGACCATAGCCTAAATATTGCTTTGCTATGCTTATTACAAACCTAAGATTTGACTCCACAAGCCTTCTAAAAGCTTGCTGGTCTCCTTCCTTTGCCCTTCTTGCAACCTCCTTCTCCTCCTCCGGAGTGAGGAGGGGTATCTTGGATACCTTCTTAAGATACTGGTTTATTATTTCCTGTTCAGTGTCTGGTATCATCATCTTAACCTCAAGACAACAAAGAGGTTATTGTCTCTTCTTCTTATAAGCAGTAGGGCACTTTCTCTGCCTGCCTGTCTGAGGGCTTCTATGCTCTGTTGGAATTCTCTCACGTTAGAGACTGGTCTGTTGTCAACTCTAAGTATAATATCTCCTGGGGCTATACCGCTCTGCATGGCAAGGCTGTTAGGGACAACCCTTACTACAAGAACTCCTTTAACTCCAAACCTTGCTTCTTCTTCCTGTGTTAGGTCTCTCAACACAAGACCCAGGTTTGCTTGACCTTGCTCAGCCTCCCCCACTTGTCTATCCTCTGGCATTTCCCCTACCCTTATCTTAAGGTTTGTCTCCTTACCATCTCTTATCACTTTCAGGTTTATCTCTTTGCCCGGCTCTGTCCTCATTATCTTAAACTGAAGCTCTCTCACTTCGCTTATTTTCTGACCGTCAACTTCAACCACTATATCACCTACCTTAAGACCCCCCCTGTCCGCAGGGCTTCCAGGCATTATCTGGGCTATTATCACACCTTCTTTTACTCCAAGGCTTTCTGCCATTTCGGGAGTTATATCCTGTATAACTATACCGAGCCATCCTCTTGTGACCCTGCCCTTGGCTATTAGCTGGTCTGCGACCCACTTGGCTAAGTTTATTGGTATGGCAAAGCCAAGCCCTTGACCTTCCGCCAATATGGCGGTATTTATGCCTATAACTTCACCCCTTATGTTCACCAACGGACCTCCAGAGTTTCCAGGATTTATTGCAGCGTCTGTTTGAATAAAGCTTTCGTATTGGGTTATACCAATTGTCCTTCTTAAGGCGGATATAACACCCACCGTCACCGTCCTCTCAAGCCCATAGGGGTTTCCAATGGCTATAACCAACTGACCAACTTTAAGTTTGTCTGAATCACCGAGCTTTGCTATCCTGCTTTCTGGATTTGGAATATCCTTACCATCCACTTCTATCACTGCCACATCTGTCTTGGGGTCTGTGCCTACAATCCTTGCCCTCTTTTCTGTATGCCTGTCAAACCTGACCCTTATAGACCTTGCGTTTTGAACCACGTGGCTGTTTGTGAGTATGTAAAACTTGCCATTCTTGTAGTCTATTATCACACCAGAACCCAAAGACCTTCTTTCTTGAGGTGGTATTTGAAATGGGAAAGGGAAGCGAAAAGGACTTTCAATACCCGAAACTTCTTGAGTGGTAAATATGGTTACCACAGAAGGTGATACCGCTTCCACTATGGCGGTTAGCTCTTCTTCAAATTGAGAAAGCACTCGGGAGGAAAACACGGGTTTATTCTGTTGTTGGGGTGGCGTGTCTACCTTCTGAACCTGCTGTGCCTTACAGCCTAAGATGAGTAAGAGGCTCATAAAAAGAGCGGTAAAAAGCACCATTTTCCTCCTCCTCATTTACCAACCTCGCAAGAAAAGAATAGAACCCTAAAGACCGCTTTGTCAATCTCATAAATCATACTTTCAATCCTCTTTCTTGAGATTATACCACCTTTGAGGTTTGGGTTAAAGGAAGAACCCGTATAATGGAAAAACTTTATCAAATCCCACCCTCTGAAGGGTATAGGGACATCTTCAAGGAAAAGGTGTCTTAGCTTAGCCTTACCTTCAAGAAGGTTTAATACCTCCTCTACCTTTGGGAAGGGAAAGCCAAATTGAGGCAAGCTTCCATCTACGGGAATGGCACACAGAAAAAGTCTTCTACAAACCCTCAAGGCTTCGGGTATGGTCCTTTTTAGGTCAGTCCAATGAAGGGCAAAATTACTTATTACATAGTCAAAGCTCCTGTCTTTGAAGGGCAGGTAATGGGCATCTCCGAGCACTACATTGCCAAACTTCTCCTTGTATGTTTTAGCCATACCAAAGGCTATGTCTACACCAACCACATTATCAAGCCCTTCGCTGAGAATACCAGTCCCACAGCCAATGTCAAGAGCAGAACCTTCTATTTTTTCAAGAGCTTTTAGCCTCTGTGCGGAGTATCTTTGAGGAATTGCCCACTCCTCGTAACTATTACAGGCTCTTGAGAACCTCAAAGATAAGACCTTCATTCTCCGGAAAGTGTCCTCCTAAGAAGGTTATTAATTTAGCCCTTTTTAACATGTTGTAAAGAGTAAGTGCGGAGGAAAAAGGGGTTATAGGGTCATGCGTGCCATGTAGGATAATGACCCTTTGTTTTATGTGTGGTAGTATGTGCCTTATGTCAAGCTCCATGTAGTCTTTGAGAATTCTTTTTGCTCCTTGTAGGTCAATGTGGTCTTCAAAGGCTTTTGGATAGGATAAACCCCTAAACTCCTTGAGGAACTTCTCTCCTTCTCTTTCAAGCCTTATGAGAAACCCTCTTAGGTTTCTCCTTTCCCATAAACAACCAAAGCACGCACTACCGCCTATAAGCACAAGTCCTCTGAACCTCTGTGGGAACATATAAGCCATAAGCAAAGAAAGGCTTGCACCAAGAGACCAGCCTATGAGTATAGAGTCTTCTGGAATACCTAATGCTATTTCTCTTGCAAGATTTTGAAGGCTTTCATACCTAAGTTGGCTTTCGCCATGAAAGGGAAGGTCTACGGAAGGGATTCCCTTTAAAACCTTTGAGCTAAAACCCCATCCATGAAGAAAAAAAAGCGGGCCCGGAGGGACTCGAACCCCCGACCTAGGGATTAGAAATCCCTTGCTCTGTCCAGCTGAGCTACGGGCCCTCGGGGTGGCAGGACTTGAACCTGCGACCTTTGGCTCCCAAAGCCAACGCTCTCCCACCTGAGCTACACCCCGTGGAAAGTATAATTATAAACCAAACCTTAATATTTGGCTATCTTTTTGCCACAAGTAAGGTAAGGTCTCTGAGCCTGCAGGAGTATCCCCATTCGTTGTCATACCATGCAGCCACGTGGACCATATCCTCTATAACCTGCGTTAACCCTGCGTCAAAGATGGCGGAGTGTGGGTTGCCTATTATATCCTGAGAAACTATCGGGTCTTCTGTGTATTGCAAAATGCCCTTAAGATAGCTCTCTGATGCTTCCTTGAAGGCGGTGTTTACCTCTTCTATGGATGTGGGTGGTCTTTCTACAATAACTGTGAGGTCTATCAAAGACCCATCCGCCACCGGCACTCTTCTTGCAGTGCCGTCAAGTTTACCCTTTAATTCTGGTATAACTTCACCTATGGCTTTTGCAGCACCTGTGGTGGTTGGGATGATGTTAACTCCAGCGGAGCGAGCGCGCCTTAGGTCTTTGTGTGGCAGGTCAAGAACCCTTTGGTCATTGGTGTAGGCATGCACCGTAACCATGTAGCCTTTTTTCACTCCAAACTTCTCATGAAGCACCTTAAGAGTTGGTGCAAGACAGTTGGTGGTGCAAGAGGCGTTGGATATTATCCTGTGCTTTTCTGGGTCATACATATGCTCGTTTACACCAAGGACGATGGTCACGTCTGGATTTTTGGCAGGTGCGGAGATTATTACTCTCTTTACCGTATCCCTTAGGTGAAGCTCCGCCTTTTCTCTACTTGTGAAGGCTCCTGTAGACTCAATAACCACATCAACCCCCAGGTCTCCCCATGGTATTTCCCCTGGGTCTTTTACCGAAAAGACCCTGACCTCCTTTCCGTCCACTACAAGGCTTGAGTCTTTGGCTTCCACATGTCCTTTGAACCTTCCGTGCACCGAGTCATACTTGAGAAGGTGTGCCAGAGTTTTTGTGTCTGTTAGGTCATTTACCGCTACTATCTGTATGTCTTCGTGCCCATAGCAGGCTCTAAAGAAGGACCTTCCTATCCTACCAAAACCGTTTATACCTACTCTTATCATGGTAATTTAAATTATACCAAAGGAGCTTTCCACAGCTAAGTGGGTTATCACGTTCAAACAATAATCAGACTGTCTGTGGTGCCAAAGGGGTTAGGAACCTGCTGGTCTGCGGACAGCTCGTTTTCCCAGTATTGTCCGTCAATAAGGTATTTAAACCGGTAGCTCCTGCCAGTCTTTAGTCTCTTGCTTATCCAAAAAGTCCCATCCTTTTTCCTGCGCATGGGTTCTGGTTTCCAATCGTTCCACTCACCTACAACCTCAACCCTTTGTGCCTCATCCCTTTTCACATAAAAGCTCACCACGCATATGTTTCTACCTTTTTGATAGCTCTTCCTTATCATTGGTCACCCCCTGCGTAATTTATAATTCAGTTTAACCCATAAACCTTGCCTTCTGTTATAATAGAC
>JBBKAW010000004.1:1782-15310 GCA_037722135.1 Aquificaceae bacterium | reverse complement strand
GTTAACGTGTTCCTTTTCTCTTACAAACTTCTCCTTTGCCATCGCCTTACCTCCTTATTTTGCTACTGCTGTTCTTTCCCCAACTATTTGCTCCGCTATACTTTGGGGAACTTCATCATAATGAGAAAATTTCATTATAAACGTTCCTCTTCCTTGTGTCAAGCTCCTAAGGGTGGTTGCATAGCCAAACATCTCCGCAAGAGGCACATAAGCTTTTATGGCGGTTATTACACCCTTGTTTTCCATACCCACAATCTTACCCCTTCTTGAGTTTAGGTCACCTATAACATCACCCACATAGTCTTCAGGGGTTTCCACCTCTACCTCCATTATGGGTTCAAGGAGCACGAGCCCTGCCTTCTTTGCTGCCTCTTTAAAGGCAAGAGAACCTGCTATCTTAAAAGCCATATCTGAGGAGTCTACTTCGTGGTAAGAGCCGTCAAAGAGTTTTACCTTGACGTCTACCACGGGGAAGCCTGCTAAAACACCATTTTGCATAGCTTCTTTTACACCTTCTTCAACCGCAGGGATAAACTCTTTGGGTATTACTCCACCCACTATGGCGTTTTCAAAGACAAAGCCTTGTCCTCTCTCAAGGGGTTCTATTTCTATAACCACGTGTCCATATTGACCTCTACCGCCCGTCTGACGGATAAACTTTCCTTCTGCAACCGCTTTACCTTTTATAGTTTCCTTGTAGGCAACTTGAGGCTTACCCACGTTCACCTCTATGCCGTATTCCCTCTTCATTCTGTCCACTATTATCTCAAGGTGTAGTTCTCCCATACCGTGTATTAGGGTTTGACCCGTTTCTGGGTCTACACTTGCTCTGAAGGTGGGGTCTTCCTTCATGAACTTATTAAGCACTTGAGAGAGCTTCTCCTGGTCTTTTTTAGTTTTAGGCTCTATTGCCATAGATATAACTGGCTCTGGAAACTCTAACTTTTCAAGGAGTATTGGGAACTTTTCATCGCAGATGGTATCTCCTGTGACCGCATCCATACCCACCGCTGCCACTATCTCACCAGCAGCGGCTTCTTGCACATCCTCTCTGGAGTTGGCATGCATAAGTAGAAGTCTTCCAACCCTTTCCTTTTTGTCCTTTGTAGCGTTGTATACATAAGAACCTGCAGTAACTTTACCGGAAAACACCCTAAAGTAGGTAAGCTGTCCTGCGTATGGGTCGCTCATAACCTTAAAGACGTATGCACAGAAGGGCTCTTCGTCCAATGGCTTCCTTTCTTCTTCTTGACCGGTTTTGGGGTTTATTCCACGCACAGGTGGAACATCAAGGGGAGAGGGGAGATAGTCAATAACCGCATCCAGAAGGGGTTGTATACCTTTGTTTTTGAAGGCGGAACCACAAAGGACGGGAACAAGCTCTCTGTTTATAGTTGCCCTTCTGAGGACCCTCTTTAGGTCTTCCTTTGCTATCTCCTCCCCTTCAAGGTATTTCATCATAAGCTCGTCATCCTTCTCCACTATGGTTTCTATCATCTTGGCACGCCACTCTTGAGCCTTTTCCATGTGGTCTTCGGGTATGTCCACTATTTCATACTTGGCACCAAGAGTTTCCTCAAGCCAGATTATTGCCTTCATCTCCATAAGGTCCACCACGCCTTTGAACTGGTCTTCCGCACCTATGGGTATTTGTATCGCAACAGGCTTAATGCTTAGCTTTTTCTCTATCTCACCAAGAACCCTGTAAAAGTCCGCACCAAGCCTGTCTAATTTGTTTATAAAGGCGATTCTTGGCACTCCAAACCTGTCCGCCCATCTCCAGTTGGCTTCTGATTGAGGCTGAACACCTTCCACCGCAGAGAAGATGAAGATAATACCGTCCAAAACCTTCATGGAACGGACCACTTCCACCGAGAAGTCCACGTGACCAGGGGTGTCTATGATGTTTATCTGGTGGTCTTTCCAGTAGCAGGCGGTGGTTGCTGCAGTTATGGTTATACCTCTTTCCCTCTCTTGGGGCATCCAGTCCATCGTGGCAGCACCCTCGTGCACTTCGCCTATTTTGTAGGTTTTACCCGTGTAGTAGAGTATCCTTTCTGTGGTTGTAGTCTTTCCTGCATCTATATGGGCTACTATTCCTATGTTTCTGAGCCTTTCTATGGGCACAAGCCTTGGCATGACTTCCTCCTTACCATCTAAAGTGTGCAAAAACCTTGTTGGCTTCCGCCATCTTGTGAGTATCTTCTTTCTTCTTTATGGCACCACCCCTTTCGTTTAGTGCATCCAAGAGCTCCGCTTTTAATCTTTCTATCATGGTATAACTTCCTCTGTGCCTTGGTCTTTCTCTTGCAGCTTCCACCAGCCATTTGATAGCAAGGCTTATTTGCCTTCTTGGAGGGACTTCTATGGGAACTTGATAGGTTGCACCACCTACCCTTCTGGGACGCACTTCAAACTCGGGTTTTAGCTTTTCCACCACCTTATGAAGAAGCTCCACGGGATGCATGTTTACTTCCTTTGCGGCGGATTCAAGAGCGGTGTAGACTATCCACTCCGCCACGGATTTTTTACCATCCTTCATTACCTTATTGATAAGCTTATGGACTAACACATCGCCATATTTTGGGTCTGGAGGGATTTCTCTTGGGGGAACAGGACCCTTTCTTGGCATTACTTCTTACCTCCTTTTGCCTGTGTTTGTTGACCTGCTTTTGGTCTCTTAACGCCGTATTTGGACCTTGACTGTCTTCTATTGGCAACACCTGCAGCGTCAAGTGCACCTCTTATAACTTTATAACGAACACCGGGAAGGTCTTTTACTCTTCCACCTCTTACCAAGACTATGGAGTGCTCCTGGAGGTTGTGTCCTTCACCAGGTATGTAGGCGGTTACCTCAATGCCGTTTGATAGCCTTACTCTTGCAACTTTCCTTAGAGCGGAGTTAGGCTTTTTGGGAGTAACCGTGTATACCCTTACACAAACTCCCCTCTTTTGTGGATTACCCTGAAGAGCGGGTGCTTTACTCTTTTTCTTCTTCTTTTCCCTACCTTGTTTTACAAGCTGGTTTATGGTAGGCATACCTTAAACCTCCTAAGCTGATTATTATAGCACATCTTTGAGAACTTTTGCCTCCTCTTCCTCAAGCACGTCTATCTCCGCATATTCCCACAGACCTGTTCCTGCGGGTATGAGATTGCCTATGATAACATTCTCCTTTATGCCTCTTAGCTCGTCCACCTTACCTTCGCAGGCTGCATCGGTTAACACCTTTGTGGTTTCTTGGAAGGATGCTGCAGAAATCCAGCTCCTTGATGTGAGTGCAGCCTTTGATATACCCACAAGTATGGGCTCTGCCTTTGGTATCTTGCCACCTTCCGCTCGTATCCTTTCCACCTCTCGTTGTAGCTCTTCTACTTCTACCTCTTCGTTTACCAAGAACCTGCTGTCCCCTGGGTCCACTATACGCCTACGCCTAAGCATTTGACGGATTATTATCTCAAAGTGCTTATCGTTTATATCCACGCCTTGTAGTCTGTAGACCATTTGAACCTCTTTGAGTAGGAACCTCTGGAGCTCCTCTACACCCTTTATTTTGAGTATTTCCTCTGGCACAGGTGTGCCATCGGTGAGGGGATCTCCTGCGTTTACAGAGTCACCGTTCTTTACAAGTAGGTGTTTGCCCTTAGGCACAAAGTATTCCTTTTGAAGCCCTGTTTCCTTGTTGTAGACCACAATCCTGTAGCCTCTACCCTTTATCCTTACTTGTCCTTCTATCTCCGCTTCTATGCGATCTGTTATTTTTGTTCCCTTTTGCACGAACTGTCCGTGGCTCACAAGGATGTATTCGTCTTTCCTTATATCATACTTTCTGGTTTCTCCTGTCCTTGGGTTAAAGACCAATACTTCGTCCGCATCCTCAAATATCCTTACAATACCATCAATCTCTGTGAGTATTGCTGGGTTCTTGGGTCTTCTTGCTTCAAAGAGTTCTTCCACTCTTGGGAGACCTCCCACGATATCACGCACCTTTGCCATTTCCTTTGGAATACGTGCCAGCACATCTCCAGGTTGAACCACATAGTCTTTAACCACATAATACTTGTGTTGTATCTCTGTGCCTTCGGACTCACTGCAGGTGGGACACACCATCCACTCAAAGCTCAACTTGTCCTCTGGCACGTTTAGTATGGAATTTACAGGAAGGTCGTAGGATATCTCTCTTCCATCCTCTGTATGGACCACTATCTTTGGAGTGTGAAGCATGGCATCTTTGGGTCTTGTAAAGGAGACAACGGTGGAGGTCTTACCAGTAAGTGGGTCTCTCTCCTCTTTGACCGTAATATCAAGGGCTATATCCTTGAATTCAACCCTTCCTCCTTCTTCCGCTATGATGAAGGTGTTGAAGGGGTCCCATTCAGCCAATAGGGTATTTTCTGAAACTTCTTTTCCTTCCTCTACCAGTATGCTGGCACCATACGGCACCGCATGACGCTCCACCATTCTGCCCTCTGCGTCAAGTATTCCAATAGCTCCGTCTTTGGAGATGTTTATCTTTTTGCCTTCTCTGTTTGTGATAAGTTTTATGTTGTAGTATTTGACTGTTCCCTGCTTTTCGTTGTAAAGCTCACCTTTTACCCTTTCTGCCACCGCAGCACCGCCTATGTGGAAGGTTCTCATGGTAAGCTGAGTTCCAGGCTCTCCTATAGACTGTGCGGCGATTATTCCTACCGCCTCTCCCACGTCCACTAACTTCCTTTGAGAGAGGTCCCATCCATAGCACATGGCACATATACCATACTGAGATTCGCAAGTGAGAGGAGACCTAACCTTTACCTTTTCTATCCCAGCATGCACTATCTTGTCTGCAAGCTCTTCGTCCACTATCTGATTTCTCTTGGCTATAACCTCTCCCGTGTATGGGTCTATCACATCCTCTGCGAGGGTTCTTCCTATTATCCTGTCCTTGAGAGAAACCTTTTCTTCGCCACCTTCCACTATAGCTTCCATGACAATGCCCCTGTGGGTTCCGCAGTCCTTCTCCACTATGGTTATATCCTGTGCCACATCCACAAGCCTTCTGGTCAAATACCCTGCGAAGGCGGTCTTTAGAGCTGTGTCCGCAAGTCCCTTTCTTGCACCGTAAGTGGAAATGAAATACTCAAGCACAGAAAGACCTTCTCTGAAATTGGACACAATAGGCGTTTCTATGAACTCTCCCGTGTGCTTTGCCATAAGACCCCTCATAGCAGCGAGCTGTCTTATTTGGTCTCTGTTTCCACGAGCTCCAGAGTTTGCCATCATGTATATGGGGTTGAAAATGCCCGTGTAGACCTTATCTCCTTCCTTTCTCGTGCTCTTTTCTATCTCCTCAAACATAGCCTTTGAGACCTTGTCTGTTATCTCCGACCAAAGGTCAATTATCCTGTTATAACGCTCCTTTGCGGTTATTATGCCCTTTCTGTGCAGTTCCGCAATTTCGTCTGTTTGCTCAAAAGCTTCTTTAAGTATGTCTTTCTTTACACCGGGTATTTGCAAGTCCTCTATACCTATGGATACTGCAGCCTTTGTGGCTATGTTGAAGCCTAAATCTTTAAGGTCATCAAGAAACTGTGCGGTCCTCTCCGTGCCATACTTATTGTAAATATTAGCTATAAGCTTGGAGATTTTCTTCTTGTCTAAGGGTTCGTTTACGAAGGGATGACCCTCTGGCAGTATGCTGTTAAAGAGAACTCTACCGGGGGTTGTTTCAATAAGCTTTCCATCTTCAAGCCTGAGCTTTATTCGTGCGTGCATATCTACCTTCTTATTCTCAAGGGCAAGAAGAACCTCTTCCCTGCTGAAGAAGAGCTTACCCTCACCCTTTACACCAGGAACCTCTTGGGTCATGTAATAGACACCTAAGATCATATCCTGAGAAGGCATGGTGATGGGCTTACCGTGTGCCGGTGAGAGAATGTTTTGGGTGGAGAGCATGAGTATGTAAGCTTCCAGCTGTGCGGTTATACCAAGGGGCACATGCACTGCCATTTGGTCGCCGTCAAAGTCCGCATTGAAGGGTGGACAAACAAGGGGGTGTAGTTGTATGGCTTTGCCGTCCACAAGCACTGGCTCAAAAGCCTGAATAGACATCCTGTGCAATGTTGGTGCGCGGTTAAGAAGCACAGGATGCTGTTTTACCACTTCCTCAAGGCACTCCCACACCTCTGGAGTTTTCTGTTCTACGAGCTTTTTGGCGTTCTTTATGGAGGTCGCATAACCCTTCTCCTCAAGCCTTCTATAGACAAAAGGTTTAAAGAGCTCAAGAGCCATAATCCTTGGAAGACCACACTGGTGCATCTTAAGCTCTGGACCTACCACTATAACGCTACGACCAGAATAGTCCACCCTTTTACCAAGTAGGTTTTGTCTAAAGCGTCCTTGTTTACCTCTGAGGTAGTCGGAAAGGGACTTTAGAGCTCTTCCATTTTGGGTCACCACTCTTCCGCGCTTTCCATTGTCAATAAGGGCGGAGACCACCTCTTGAAGCATCCTCTTTTCGTTCCTTATGATTATCTCCGGTGCATCCAGTTCTATAAGTCTCTTTAGCCTGTTGTTGCGGTTTATTATCCTCCTGTAGAGGTCATTAAGGTCTGAGGTAGCAAACCTTCCACCGTCAAGGGCAACAAGAGGTCTTAGCTCTGGTGGAAGAACAGGAAGCACCTCCAATATCATCCACTCGGGCTTGTTTCCACTCTTTATAAAGTCCTCCACCAGCTTGAGGACTCTTAGGACCTTTTTGACCTTTGATTCTGAGACCTCTTTAAGAACCGCACTCCTTATATCACCCTTTATCTTTTCAAAGACTGGTAGGTCTTTCCTTTTCTGACGAGCCTTTTCATAATAGGCTTGGATGGCTTCCTTACCAGTCATAAAGCCTTCAAGGGGTTCCTCTGAAATCTCTCCTGTATCCGTATTGAGATAAAGATTGCCACATATAATTTCATGTAGCACCTGCTCAAGAGTTGCACTCTCTGGAACCTTTATGTCAACGCTGTATAGCCTGAAATCTTCTGCAAGCACCCTAACCATGCGCTCGTATAGCTTTCTGTATTTGTTGTATAACTCCTCAGAGAGGTCCTCATAGCCCAAACTATAAGGTCTTATCTCTTCTCTTAGCTTTTTGGCATAGGCTTCAAGGTCAAGAGAAGCGAGCACCTTCTTTATTATCTCCGCACCCATACCCCCTTCATACTTATGCTCCAAACTGGTTGCAAACTGTGCGTTGTAGACTTCCTCTTCCACCACATGTAGCTTTACAAACTTTGTATTACCCATATCATCTTTGAGAGGGATGGTGTCTTCTTGTTGAGCAAAGGCTTTTTCTTCTTCCTCGTTCATAGGATACTCTATAACAAGATAAGACTCAAAGTAGATGACCCTTTCTACATCCCTGACAGAAAGACCCAAAAGGGTGCCTATCTTTGAAGGAGTGCTTTTTAGAAACCATATGTGAGCTACAGGAGCTGCCAGTTCTATATGTCCAAACCTTTCACGTCTTACGTAAGACCTTGTAACCTCCACACCACATCTATCGCATATGGTTCCCTCATAACGCTTACCCCTGTATTTTCCGCATAGACACTCGTAGTCTTTTATAGGACCAAAGATCTTTGCACAGAAAAGACCATCCTTTTCAGGTTTGTGAGTTCTGTAGTTTATAGTTTCTGGCTTTTTTACCTCTCCGTAGCTCCACCTTCTTATCTCTTCCGGAGAGGCAAGCATAAGCTTTATCTTTTCAAAGGGTAAAAGCCCTTTTCTCATCACTGCTCCTCCTCAATATCTATCTGGTCACAGGGCATTATAGCCCCGTTTTCACATCTTACGTTAAGCCCCAAAGCCTTTAGTTCACGCACAAGAACCCTAAAGGACTCTGGCACTCCAGGTTGATATATGTATTTACCCTTGACAATAGATTCGTAAACCTTTGTCCTTCCCTCTATGTCGTCGGACTTAACGGTAAGCATTTCCTGAAGGGTGTGTGCTGCACCGTGAGCCTCCAGAGCCCAAACTTCCATCTCTCCAAGTCTTTGACCTCCAAACTGCGCTCTTCCACCAAGAGGCTGTTGAGTAACCAAGGAGTAAGGACCAGTGCTACGAGCGTGTATTTTGTCATCTACCATGTGTATAAGTTTGAGCATATGCATATATCCAACCGTGACTCTCATATCAAAGGGTTCTCCAGTTCTTCCATCGTAAAGGACAGTCTTCCCATCCTCCGGAAGCCCTGCCATCCTGAGAAGTTCCTTTATGTGTTCTTCGCTTGCACCCTCAAAGGCGGGAGTTGCCATAGGTATACCCCTCTCCGCATAAAGGTTAATCACCTCCTTAAAGCTCTCTTCGTCAAGAGCTTGTAGAAACTCTTCCACATACTTTTGGTTTTCACCTTTCACATCGCCCACCGCATATACCTTCTTGAGAAATTCTATGAGTTCTTGCCTTTCCGCTCCTTCTTCTATAAGCTCCCTTAGCTTTTTGCCAAGCTCTTTGGAAGCCCAGCCAAGGTGTGTTTCCAATATCTGTCCCACGTTCATACGAGAAGGCACACCAAGTGGGTTTAGCACAATGTCCACGGGAGTTCCATCCTCAAGGAAAGGCATATCCTCCACAGGGAGCACTACCGATATAACACCCTTGTTTCCATGACGACCCGCCATTTTGTCTCCCACTTTTATCTTCCTTTTCTGTGCTATGTATACCTTTACGAGAGCGAGAACGCCCGCTGGTAGCTCACTACGCTTTCCTATAGACTCCATTTTCTCTTCGTAGATGCGTGAAAGCATATCCACTTGGAAGCGTGTCCTTTCCCTTAGCTCATTTATCTTCTTGCATAGCTCTTCATCTTCAAAAAGGTTTTCTGGTTTGGTTATTATATAGTTCAGTAGCTCCTCAAAAACCTTCTCATCTATCACAGTGCCCGCCTTGTATACCTTTTTCTTAACGGTTATCTCCTTATCCAACTTCCTACCAAGCACCAAAGCCTTTACCATTCTGTTCCTACCCTCAACGATGAGGCTCTTCTTCTTTTCTAATTCCCTTTCCAGCTCTTCCCTTTCAATCCTTTCCACATGTTCCGCAAGGTAGTTCCTTTTCTCTCCAGTTTTTTTCACAAAGACCTTCACATCCACCACCACACCCTCTACGCCCGGCGGACACCTAAGCGAAGTGTCTTTAACGTCTCTGGACTTCTCACCGAATATAGCCTGGAGGAGCTTTTCTTCGGGTGTGAGCTGAGCTTCGCCCTTGGGTGTTACCTTTCCAACCAATATATCTCCAGGCTTTACGTAAGTTCCCACCTTTACTATGCCAAACTCGTCAAGATGGGAAAGTAGTCTTTCTGGGACACCTGGTATTTGACGAGTTATCTCCTCATTACCTATCTTCGTTTCCCTTGCCTCTACCTCAAGCTCCTCTATGTGTATGGAAGTGTATACGTCCTCTTTGACAAGTCTCTCGGATATAACGATAGCGTCCTCAAAATTGTATCCTCTCCATGGCATAAAGGCGACCAGCACATCTTTACCAAGGGCTAACTCTCCCCTAAAGGTGGATTGACCATCCGCAAGTAGCTCTCCTTTGCTTACCCTTTGACCCTTGACCACAAGAGGTCTTTGATTTATACAGGTATTTTGATTAGTCCTTTCAAACTTCTTGAGCTCATAGATGTCTATGCCAATATCAGTAGGGTCTGCAAAGTTTATCTCTTCTGGGTTAACCCTTATTATTATCCTCTTGGAGTCCACTTCTTCTACCACACCACCTCTTTTTGCTACCACTACCGCACCACTGTCAAAAGCAACCTTCTTTTCCATACCAGTGCCTACGAGAGGTGAAGAGGTAAATATGAGAGGAACCGCCTGCCTTTGCATATTAGAACCCATAAGAGCCCTGTTAGCATCGTCATGCTCAAGGAAAGGTATGAGAGATGCGGATACGGATATAACCTGTCTTGGAGAAACATCCATATAGTGGACCAGCTCTGGCCTTACTATTTGTATATCGTTCTTGTATCGCACATAGACCCTATCACTAAGGATTCTACCCTCCTCATCGGTTGGGGTATACTGAGCTATAACAAAGTTCTCCTCCTCATATGCAGCAAGATATTCAACCTTGTCGGTAACCTTTCCATTCTCCACCTTCCTATAGGGGGTGACGATAAAACCATACTCGTTAGTTTGAGCGTATACGGTTAGAGAAGTTACAAGACCTATGTTTTGACCTTCTGGCGTCTCAATGGGACATATCCTTCCGTAGTGGGAGGGGTGCACGTCTCTTATCTCAAATTTGGCACTTTCTCTGGTTAGACCACCAGGACCCAGTGCGGATAGCCTTCTCTTGTGAGTGAGAGAGGAAAGTGGGTTCGTATTGTCAAGGTATTGAGAAAGCGTACCACCCTTTAGAAACTCGTAAAGGGCGCTGGTTAGGTATCTGGGGTTTAGAAGGTCTTGAGGCTTTAGGTTAGGGTCTTCTGGGTTTGCGACAGTGCACCTGTCTCTGAAGAACTTTTCCATTCTGGCTATGCCAATTCTCGCTTGATTTTCCAAGAGCTCACCCACCGCCCTTATTCTTCTGTTGCCAAGATAAGCTATATCGTCTTTTTTCTCTCTTCCGTATCTGAGGTTTATAAGATACTTTATTGTGTTTACAAGGTCAAGGGCGCTGAGAAACCTCGCTTGACCTTCCGTGTAGTCTTTTACCCTTACGCTATCTTTTATCTTAAAGACCTCAGAAAGCACTTCTTGGGTTATCAAAGTCCCAGCCTTGAAACTACCCACATCCTCCGCAAGGGCAAGAGGTGGAAGGCTTGGTAGTCTTTCAAAGTCTGCAGGTTTTAGCTCCTTTGGAATCCTGTGGACCTTTGCGTTGAGCTTTACCCTTCCCACCTTTGAAAGGTCGTATCTGGTAAGGTCTCTAAAGTATAGGTCAAAGTGAGCCCTTGCTCTGCTTATAAGATGTTCAAGCTCCATTACCATGGGCTCTACTGCCCTGAGCTTTTTGTATATGTCCACAAGAGCGATGTCCCTAAGGGTAAACCTTGCAGGTATCTTGAGTGGACTTTTCTTGTCATTGTCTTTTGGAGCGGTTTCCGCTATTAAGGTTTCTATGAGTATCTTACCATACGGACTCTTTACCGCACTTTCCTTTGGAACTGCGGATATGAGGTCTATCTTTATCCTCTCATCTTTCAAAAGTCTTTCAAGCTGGTCAATTTCCTCAATAAACCTCTCTTCAAGTATCTCCTCTTCAATACCCTTTTCTTCCAGCTTTGCTCTGTAGCGAAGGATTGCAAAAAGGTAAAAGCTCTCTAAGTCTTCCAACTTATACTCTTCGCCCGTATCTTTGTCAAATATTGTTCCATTTTGCACGAAAAAGGCTTTTGTATCTGGATAGAAAGGTTTAAGTATATCGTATGCGGTCTCAAGACCCAAGGCTCTAAGGACAAAGGTTCCACCCACCTTACGCTTGTCTATCCTTGAAGAAAGTATATCCGTGGTGCTTGAAAGTTCAAACTCAACTCTTGGTCCTTTGTCAGGTATAATACTTGCCCTATATATCATACGGATTATAGTGGTATCCTTTTGACGCTCCTCTTTCTCCTCAAAGAACACACCCGGAGAGCGTATGAGCTGGTTCACCACTACTCTTTCACTGCCGTTTATGATAAAAGAGCCAGTCTTGGTCATCATAGGCACTTCGCCAAAGTAGACCTTTTTGGGCTCTCCCACCCTTTCACCCTTTTTGGTCTTAGTTCTTAGCCTTACCATAACCCTAAGAGGCATAGAGTAGGTAAAGCCCTTTATTTTGCATTCCTCTTCTGTATACTTTTCCTTAAGGACCAGCAAAGTTCCACATTTTGGACAGTTTACACCATAGCCACCCAAAAAGCCTTGGTCTGTGTAAGCCTTATAGCCACACCTATTACACTCCCAATCTCCTACTTCGTAACCTAAGTATTCAAGAATTATCTTTTCGTCAGGGTCTACAAAGGGAAAGGAGGTGGAAAACACATATTCAAGACCCTTCTGCTCCCTCTGAGAGGGTGGAGTGTAGAACTGTATAAAAGACTCAAAGGACTCCTTTGGGAGGAAAAGAAGGTATGGTGGGCTAACAAACTCTTCCCTTCTACCGAAGAATTTTCTTGGTAAGGGCATATTTTTCCTCATGTCTTCAACCCTCTTCGTAGGATAAGCATATAATTATACATGATTGCCTAATTAAAGTCAACATTAAAACAAAATACCCCCTGCATGTGCAGGGGGAAAAGCTTCATAAAACCATCCCATGGGAGAATCAAGTTCACTTTATCTCTACTTCCGCACCAGCCTCCTTGAGCTTTGCAGCTATCTTCTCTGCCTCTTCCTTTGAAACGCCTTCCTTGACGGGTTTTGGAGCACCCTCCACGAGGTCCTTTGCTTCCTTTAGTCCAAGCCCTGTTATCTCTCTCACCACCTTTATCACGTTTATCTTGTTAGCCCCAGGGGACTTGAGGATAACATCAAACTCTGTCTTCTCCTCAGCAGCAGGTGCTCCCGCAGTAGGTGCCCCAGCTGCTGCCACAGGTGCTGCAGCTACCATAGCGGCGGACACACCAAACTTCTCCTCGAGCTTTTTAACAAGCTCTGCCACCTCAAGCAAGGTCATGTTGCCTATGGCTTCGACTATTTCGTCAATGGTAAGTGTTGCCATGTCTATACCTCCTTATTGAGATTTTTTCTTTTCTATGGCTTTAAGTGTAAGCACAAGCTTTTGAGGTGCAGACTTGAGAGCCATAACGAGGGCGTATATGGGTCCTTGAATAGCCCCCATAAGCTTGGAAATAAGCACCTCTTTGGGTGGGAGCTCCGCAAGAGCCTGCACCTCCGCAGGCTTTAAAAACCTTCCCTGCATGTATGCACCCTTTATCTTAGAAAGGGGCTTTTCCTTGTCAAGTTCCTTCATAAAGTCAAAAAGAATCTTTGCAATCTTAACAGGGTCACCGTAGGCAAAGGCGAAGGCGGTAGGACCAACAAAGACTTCCCTGTGGTCTACCATAACTGTGTTCATAAAGGCTCTGTAAAAAAGGGTATTTTTACCCACAAGCATCTCTCCTTCCGCATCCTTTAAGTCCGCTCTGAGTTTTGTAATAGCCTGAGCGTCAATGCCAGTAAAGTCAAAAAATATCACAAGATTTGACCTTTGTATTCTCTCCGCATATGAGCTTATTAGCTTACCCTTCTCTTCCCAACTTCTTCTCATTTTTGACCTCCTACATTAAGTTCATATGCTTGAGCAGTCTTGCTACCTTCTCATCTTCCTTCGCAAGTTCACGAAGGGTTTCTATGAGCTTCTGGACCTTTTCCTTGTTCTCAAGTATGTCCTTCTCCATAGATTTTACCTTATCCTCAAAGGGTCTTACCATAGTTCTCCTATCCCACAAAGCAAAACCTATTGTAACTGCGGTTATGGCAGAAAAAATACCCGCAAGTATCCAAAGGAAGTTCATAAGGTCGTCTATCCTTTTGTTAACATCCTCTATCCTCTTGTTCGT
>JBBKAW010000004.1:0-1682 GCA_037722135.1 Aquificaceae bacterium | reverse complement strand
GGAAGTTCATAAGGTCGTCTATCCTTTTGTTAACATCCTCTATCCTCTTGTTCGTGTCTTCTATCCTCTTGTTCGTATCTTCTATCCTTTTGTTGATATCCTCTATCCTCTTGTTTAGTTGTTCCAAAGTGGCTTTTATCTCCGCTATATCCCTGACTATTTGCCTTTCTTCTTGAGGGGTAAGAGCAAAGGAAAAGCACACTAATAGTAGAGGCACGAACACTTTCATCATGCTACAAGCTCCTGAAGTCTCTTGAGAGTGGTAGACACATCCAGCTTTACCGATGGGCTCATAGTTAGAGAAAGGGCTATCCCCTTCACATACTGACCCTTAGCACCAGAGGGCTTTGCCTTCACAACCGCATCTATGGCGGTATAGATGTTTTGGATTAGCTTTTGCTCCTCAAAGGATATCTTGCCCACGGGCATATGCAGGTTTCCTGTTTTGTCGACTCTGAACTCCACTCTTCCCTTTTTGGCTTCTTCTATAGCCTGCTTTAGGTTTGTGGTGACCGTTCCAGTTTTCGGGTTTGGCATAAGACCTTTTGGACCCAGTATCTTACCGAGCTTTGCCACCTTGGGCATTATCTCGGGAGTAGCTATAACCACGTCATAGTCCACCCACTCTTCTTTGGCTATCTTGTTTATGAGGTCTTCGCCACCCACATAGTCCGCACCTGCGTCCTTTGCTATCTTTTGATATTCACCCTCTGCAAGCACCAAGACCTTTAGCTCCTTGCCAAGACCATGGGGTAATACCACCGAACCTCTTACCATCTGGTCCGCATACTTGGGGTCAACCCCGAGCCTCATGGCGAGCTCTACTGTCTGGTCAAACTTGGGACCACAACCTGCGTGAAGTTTTTTGAGAACTTCTACTGCTCCTTCTACTGTGTAAAGGGCATCCTTGTCATAAAGCTCAAGGCACTTTTGATATCTCTTTCCTCTCTTCATGGCTCTACTCCTTCCATCCTTCTACTTCTATACCCATACTTCTTGCAGTTCCTACCACTTGCCTCATAGCAGCTTTTATGTCTTTCGTGTTCATATCTTTTAATTTAAGTTTTGCAATCTCTTCTACCTGCTTTAGGCTTACCTTACCCACCTTTTGCCTCTTGGGGTCCGAAGAACCCTTTTGCACTCCTGCAGCCTTCTTAAGGAGATAAGATACGGGAGGTGTTTTAAGCACAAAACTAAAGCTCCTGTCCTGATAAATGGTTATAACTACAGGCAAGATGGTTCCAGGCTCAAAATCCTTACTGGCAGCGTTAAACTGCTTTACAAACTCCATTATGTTAACACCATGCTGACCCAAGGCAGGACCCACCGGTGGTGCAGGTGTTGCCTGCTGGGCAGGTAGCATAAGCTCAACCTTTGCGGTTACCTTCTTCATCCTCTTTCCTCCTTTCTTCTTTCCACAAAGAGAGTAAGTAGCATATTCATAAGAGTGTCAAGTCTTTGGTTTATATGCCTGAGCTCAGCTCTTGTCTCTTTTTGATACTTTTCCTGCCTGTCTTCCATCCTATTAAGGCGTTCTGTAAATTCATCTCTGAATGTCTTTATGTGTCCAAGTAGTTCTTCTTTGTCTTTTTCTTGCCTGTCTTCTATCTTATTAAGACGTTCTGTGAATTCATCTCTGAGTGCCTTTATGTGTCCAAGTAATTCTTCTTTATCCCTTTCCT
>JBBKAW010000003.1 GCA_037722135.1 Aquificaceae bacterium | reverse complement strand
TTTTTCCTTGATGAGGTAAGCAGAGAGCTTAGAGATTTTGAATACTACAGACAGATATACAATTATGTCAAGGGGCGAGGAAACTTCATGGTGGTAATAAACCCGGGGGCAAGGGTGCCTCAAGAATATTACAGTGTGGCGGACAAGGTGGTAGTCTTTGAAAGCAGTTTAAGTTTCCTATATAGCGGATATGGTCTAATAAGGGCAAACCCAAAGGACTGCTTTCTTGTGTATGGCGTAAGGGATACTGCACAGGCAAGGGAGCTCCTTTCATACCTAACATCTCGTGGTGCCAGTTGTGCCTATGCGGTAGATGAAGACCCTCCTTTGTGGTTTAATCTTAGCCCCTACATGAATGTTTTGTTAGAATAAAACTCTATGAAATTGCTCCTTCTCTTAATTGTGCCTTACCTTTCTTTTGCCTTTTATCATTGCTTTTTTGATGCAGGCAAGAGGTATGGAGTTGACCCTGTCCTTTTGATAGCTATAGCAAAGGTGGAGAGCAACTTCAATCCACGGGCTGTAAACGTCAACAGAAACGGCACGAGGGATTACGGCATTATGCAGATAAATTCTTCTTGGCTTGAAAGGTATAGAATTCCCAAAGAATGGATTTTTGAACCCTGCTACAACATACACTTTGGAGCTATGGTGCTTAGAAGGTGCATGGAGCAATACAAAGACATAAGCCATGCGGTGGACTGCTACAACAAGGGAAGCAAGGCAAAGGGTCATGGTGCTTATGTGGAAAGGGTTTTCAGAAACTACAAAAGATACTACACTATGTTAAAATAGATAAGATGAAACGGAATTTTGTTGACCTTTGGGAAATAAGCCCTGAGGAAGGGTGGAGTATACTCCAAGACGCTCTAAGTATAAAGAGAGGTATTGATAAGGAGCGTTATTTAGAAGGGAAAAACATAGCCTTATACTTTACAAAACCCTCTACAAGGACTCGCGTATCCTTTGAGGTAGCCATAGCTCAGCTTGGTGGTAATACCATATTTCTACAGGAGAATAGTCTGCAGGTTTCAAGGGGTGAAGACCTAAAGGATACCGCAAGGACCCTTTCAAGATATGTGGATGGGATAGTTATAAGGACAGACTCCCACAAAAAGTTAGAGGAGTTTGCCAAATACTCGGATATACCGGTGATAAACGCCCTTACAGATATGGCACATCCGTGCCAGATACTGAGTGATATTTTTACCCTTTACGAAGTTTTTGGGGAAGATGTGCGGAGTATCAAAATAGCTTATGTGGGAGATGGAAACAACGTATGCAACACATGGCTTGTGGGTGCGGGTCTTTTTGGTCTTAAGCTCTTTGTGGCAACTCCAGAGGGTTATGAGCCAAGCAGTCTATACTATCAAGCTGGTGAAGACCTATGTAAGATAACTGGTGGTAGCATATATCTAACTACAAACCCCGTAGAGGCGGTAAGGGACGCTCATGTGGTATACACGGATGTATGGGTTAGCATGAACCAAGATAGAAAAGAGGAAAAGCTACAAGCCCTAAGACCCTATCAGGTAAACAAGGAATTACTTTCATACGCAAAGCCCGAGGTTAAAGTGATGCACTGTCTTCCTGCAAAGAAGGGAGAGGAGATAACAGAAGAAGTTTTTGAGTCCCATGCGGACTTTATCTTCACGCAGGCAGAAAACAGGCTTCACACTCAAAAGGCACTACTTAAGTTTTTGTTTTCTAACTCTACTTGAGGATTTCTCTCTTTAATGTAAGAAGTAGCTGGAATAGGCGAGTGGAGTGTTCTTTAATCTTTTTTATTATTTCCATATCCTCTGGCTTTGGGTTTTGAGTATCTATCTTGCTGGCTACCTCATGAAAATCACAATGAAGTTTTTCTATTTCATATAGTAGCTCCTTAATCTCATCTTCGTATTCTTCCATACGAGGATAAACCTCTTCGTAAAACTTTTTCCCAAAGGCACATTCTCTACAGGTTTTATGTTCAAAGGGTTGACCGCTTTCTATAGCTCTTTCCAGTTTGGAAATATACAAGGCATGCTGAGAGAGATATATGTCCAAGTCTCTTAATAAACTTAATAGTCCAACCATAGAAACAACCTCCCTAATGACTTATTGTATCTTACTCCACAGTAACCGTCTTGGCAAGGTTTCGTGGCTGGTCTACGTCAAGACCAAGATAGTCCGCTATATAGTAGGCAAAGAGCTGTAGTGGAATAACTGTCAAGAAAGGTGTGAGGTCTTCTTCTATCTGTGGCACTTCCAGGAGGTCCTGACAGAGCTCTTTTAGCTTTTGGTCTTTTCTAAAGCCAACGCTTATTACTTTTCCTTTCCTTGCGAGCACTTCCTCTATGTTAGACAAGATTTTCTCGTAAACCCTGTCCATTGGTGCTATGGCTACAACGGGCATACGCTCATCTATAAGGGCTATGGGTCCGTGTTTCATCTCTCCCGCAGGATAGCCTTCCGCATGTATGTAGGATATTTCCTTTAGCTTTAGTGCACCTTCAAGGGCTACTGGATAGCTCAGATACCTGCCAAGATATATGGCGTTTTTAAACTCCGCATACTTGAGGGCAACCTCCCTTACCTTTTCTGCCTCTGAAAGGACCTCTTCCACAAGGTGAGGAACTTTAAGAAGATTTTCCATAAGGTTTTCCCTTTCCTCGGAGTGGCTCACCGCAAGGGAATAGAGAACTGCAAGCTGTGCGGTAAAGGTTTTTGTAGCTGCAACGCCAATCTCTGGTCCTGCGTGAGTGTAAAGGCTATAATCAGATTCCCTGTCTAAAGCACTGCCTATCACATTCACAATAGAAAGAAGCGTTGCTCCCTTTTCTTTCATAGCAAGGGAGGCAAACCTCGTATCTGCGGTTTCGCCAGATTGGGATATGGCTATTATTAGGTCTCCCTCTCCTACTGGGCTGTCTGAGTATCTAAGCTCCGAAGCGTATACGAGCTCCACAGGAATTTTTGCATACTTTTCTATCCAATACTTACCCACAAGACCTGCATGATAGGAAGTTCCGCAGGCAACTACCAATACCCTGCGAAAGTCTCTTAGGTTTATTGGTATGTCATAGCTTCTTGAAATGTAGCCTCTTATGGTATCTCCAAGGGTTCTTGGCTGTTCAAATATCTCCTTTAGCATAAAGTGCTTAAAGCCACCCTTTTCTGCAGATAGCACATCCCAAGGCACATGCATTATCTCCTTGGTAAGCAGGTTGCCTTCAAAGTCGTATATGAAAAAGCCGTCAGGTCTTAGGTCCACTATCTCTCCGTCATTGAGAGGTATTACATCCTTTGTAAAGGGCAAAAGAGCTGGTATATCAGAGGCGATGAAGTTCTCCTTTTTGCCCACACCTACCACAAGGGGGCTTCCGTATCGCACCGCCACTATTCTGTTTGGCTCTTTGACAGTTATCACCGCAAAAGCATACGCCCCCTTTAGCTTTTTTATAGCTTTGAGGACCGCTTTGAGAAGGTCTCCCTCATAGTTAAGAGAAATAAGGTGTGCTATGGTTTCTGTATCTGTCTGCGTCTTGTATTCTATACCTTGCCTTTGAAGCTCTTCCTTTAGTTCTCTGTAGTTTTCTATAATGCCATTGTGGACCACCGCAAACTCACCTTTGCTGTCCACATGAGGATGAGCGTTTAGTTCACAAACCTCTCCGTGGGTTGCCCACCGTGTGTGTCCTATGCCTGTGGTAGCCTTTAACTCCTTTCCCCATAGACTTCTTATAAGTTCCCTTATCTTACCCACTTTCTTTTCCACATAGAGCTTTCCATCTTCTATGAGAGCCACACCGGCAGAGTCATAACCTCTATACTCAAGCCTTTCAAGCCCTTGGAGTAAAACCAAAAGTGCAGGATTTGTTCCTGCATAGCCTACTATTCCGCACATGCCTAAAATTATAAGCTATGGAGGAAGTTATAGTAATAGGTGGTGGTCTTGCAGGTTCGGAAGCCAGCTATAGACTGGCAAACATGGGTCTTAGGGTATTACTCTATGAGATGAGACCCAACCAATACACCCCAGCCCACAGGACAGATAAACTGGCTGAGCTCGTATGCAGTAATACGCTTGGAAGCCTTGAGATTACCTCTGGTGCTGGACTTTTAAAGGCGGAGATGGAAATGCTTAACTCCTTGATAGTAGAAGCTGGCAGATACGCCTACGTGCCAGCAGGCACAGCCCTTGCGGTAGACAGGGAGCTTTTCTCTGAATATATAACTCGCAAGATAACAGAGCATCCCAATATAAGGATAATAAGAGAAGAGGTAAAGAAAGTTCCGAGAGATAGGGTAGTTATTATCGCTTCTGGACCCTTGACCTCTCCGAGCCTTGCGGAGGATATAAGAGAGCTTGTAGGCTTTGACTACCTTTACTTTTACGATGCCATATCTCCTATTGTTGAAGCGGACAGCGTGGATTTTTCAAAGGGCTTTTGGGCTTCTCGCTATGGAAAGGGAGGGGATGACTACTTTAACTGCACCCTCACAGAGGAGGAATACAAGGTCTTTTATGAAGAGCTTCTTAAGGCGGAGAAGGTAAAACCAAAAGACTTTGAAAACCTTGTTTACTTTGAAGGCTGTATGCCAATAGAAGAGCTTGCAGAAAGAGGATACAAAACACTGCTCTTTGGACCTATGAAACCGGTAGGTCTAAAAGACCCACGCACTGGAAAAGAACCCTTTGCGGTAGTCCAGCTAAGAAAGGAAAACAAAGAGGGCACACTGCTCTCCCTTGTAGGCTTTCAAACACGCATGACCTATTCAGAACAAAAAAGAGTTCTTAGACTAATACCCTGTCTTAGAAACGCAGTTTTTGTAAAACTCGGCTCTATGCACAGAAATACCTTTATACAGTCAAACCGAATTCTCACACCCTTTTTGAACATGAGGAAGTATGAAAATATCTTTTTTGCAGGACAGATAACAGGCGTGGAAGGATACTCCGCATCCGCAGGCACTGGTCTATTAGCTGGTATAAATGCAGGAAGGCTCATAAAGGGTAAACCTTTGGTTATCCCACCAGAAGAGACCATGTTGGGTTCACTTGTAAGGTATATAACCAGTAAAGAAGGGACGCTTCAACCCATGTCCCCTGTGCTTGGACTTTTGCCACCTTTGGAGAAAAGGGTAAAGGATAAGCAGGAGAGGAAAAGGCTTTTGGCAGAGAGGGCTATAAAGGCTATGCGGGAGTGGGCAAGATGTGTAAACGAGGATATAATTATAAATAGCCCCGCAACGGGACAGGGTTGAACCCCGCCAGGCCCGAAAGGGAGCAACGGTAGACCCACAGTCTCGGGTGCGGGGTTTAAGCATAGAATGGAAGCCTTAAACCCTTCTCAAGAAAGAGCGGTAAAGCACTTTGGCAAGCCTTTGCTTATTATAGCGGGTGCTGGCTCTGGAAAGACCAAAACCCTCGCTCACAAGGTGGAGTTTCTCATAAGGGAAAAGGGCATAGCACCAGAGAGGCTCTTAGCCATTACCTTTACCAACAAGGCGGGTAAGGAGATAAGGGATAGGGTAAAAAGGGTAGCGGGCGTAGACCTACCATGGGCTGGCACTTTTCACTCTATGGCTTTGAGGCTTTTGAGGTCAAAGGGTAAGCAAGTGGGTATAAGCACCAACTTTAGCATACTTTCTGAAGGAGATAGAAACCAGATAATAAAAAAGCTCTCGCAGTCCATAAACACAAAGCCAGAGACCTTAAAAAATTATCTTTCAGAAAGGTTTGAAAACCTAAGAGAACCCTATGACGAAAAACTTGAATACGCTCTACAGGAGTATTTGAAGGCTTTAAAAAGTATGAACCTTTTAGATTTTAGCACCTTGATGCTATATACAAGAGAGCTACTCCTTAAAAACCAAAGCATAAGAGAAAACTTTGACTTTGTGCTTGTGGACGAGTTTCAAGATACGAACACAGTCCAGTATGAGATTTTGAAACTTTTGGCAAGAGAAAATGTCTGTGTGGTGGGAGACCCAAACCAGTGCATATACGAATGGCGTTATGCAAGACCGGACAATATACTTCGCTTTAAGGAAGACTTTAACCCCGATGTGATAAAGCTTGAATACAACTACAGGTCAAGACCTTACATAATACATATTGCAAACGCAGTGCTATCCGCCTCTAACGCAGAATGGAAGAGCCTAATACCTACCCTTAGACCTGTAAAGGAAGGTGGTCAAAAGCCAACTGTTAGACGCTTTGAAAGGGAAGAGGAAGAGGCGGTTTGGATAGCCACCAAGGTCAAGGAGCTACTCCAGAGCTATAAGCCTCATCAAATAGCCATACTCGTGAGGGTGGGATACATAACAGAACCCTTTGAAAGAGCTCTTGCTGGGATGAGAATTCCTTACAAAATAGTGGGTGCCATAAGGTTTTTTGAAAGGGCGGAAATAAAGGATGTGCTTAGCTTTTTCCGAGTTCTTACCAATCCTTACGATGCGGTTAGCTTCTCAAGGGCTTTGGAGGTTGCCACAAGTGGTATAGGAGAAAAAACTTTGGAGCATATACTTCAGGCAGGAAAGGGCAATTGCCTTGCGGGCTCTCAGGCTATCTTAAAAAGCCTACCACAGGCAAAGGCGGTGGAGCTTTATGGCTTTTTACAGAAACTTTCAAAGCTCTACAAAAGCCTTGAGGACTATCCTCAGGCTATAGAGGACTTCTTGAGGGAGATAGACTTCTGGGATTATCTAAGGGAAAGCTACAAGGATGCGGAAGAAAGGGAAGAAAATGTTAAAGAGCTTTTGAGATACCTAAGGCAAAAGCACTCCGAAGGATACCGTCTTGTGGATGTGCTTGAGGAGGTGAACTTTCTCACAGAAAGGGAAGAGGAGGAGGGTGCTGTTAAGATAAGCACTATACATGCCAGTAAGGGGCTTGAGTTTGATGTGGTTTTCCTGCCAAGGTTGGAGGAGGGCATACTGCCACACGAAAAGGCAAAGGAAAGCCAAGAGGAGATGGAAGAGGAGCTAAGGCTTTTCTATGTGGCTATAACCAGGGCTAAGGAGCTTCTCTTTATGACCTACACAAGAAACTCCAAGCCAAGCAGGTTTCTCTCTTTAATTCCTAAGGAGCTTCTTGACCTTTCCGCCTTTGCAAAGAAGAAGACCACCTACATGCCAGAGCTAAAGAGCTTGAAGGACTTCAAGGTGGGTGATAGGGTCTTGCATGAAATCTTTGGTGAGGGAGTTATACTTGCCATTGAAGACTCCAAGGCTCTTGTGGAGTTCAAAGCTGGTAGAAAGAGCATACATACCGCCTTTTTAAAGCCTGTGGTATAATGTAAAGCATGCAGACAAAGGTTGCTTGGAGCATCACACATCAAGAGTTTACCATAACGGACTACTACTACTTTTCCATACTTCAAAGAGAGGCGGAAAAGAGAGGTCTAATAGTCCACGAGGTGGACAACTGGGAAAAACTCAAGGAATACCACACCATAGTATTTAACTACCCCGAGATTCCTTTCACAGAGAAGGAAGTCCAAGACGTGGAAAGGTGGGTCTGGGAGGAGGGTAAAAAGGTCATTCTCCTTGGCTATTACAAGAACGAAGACCACATAGCGGACACCTGCAACACTCTTTCCAGAAGGTTTGGAATGGAGCTAAACCCAGATGAGGTTATAGACGAGGTAAACAACCACCAAGGAGACAAATACTTTTTGGTCACTTCAAAGATAAGAAGGTATAACAAAAACGAGAAGAACGAGGTCAATGTAAACAAGATTATGCTCGCCTGCAGTGCCTCTATAAAACCTCTCATGCCAGACATAAAGGTGGTGGTGCGTGCGGAAGACACTGCCCAGTCTAATATGGGACACTATACCCTCTTAATAGCGGAGCAGATAGCACCTACAAGTGGAGGCTATTTCTGCCTTGCAGGGACATGCGTCTTTTGGGATAATTACTCCATAACCCTCTACGACAACCTTGAGTTTTCCATAAACCTCTTAAGGCATACACCAAAACTCAAGGTAGAGGGTGGAAAGCAAGTAATACTGGAGATTTAGGTTTAAAATTCGTAGAGGAGGGGTGGTATGGATGCTTACCTTATGGCAGAGGATTTTCCCAAGCAGTTTAGCAAAATAGAGTGCCAGCCTATTTCTCTTGAAGGCTATGCGGGTGTGGTCTTTAGTGGTATGGGTGGTTCTGGGATTGTGGGAGACTTTATGAAGTTGTTTGTCCCTGCGGAAAAGCCTGTGCTTTCCATAAGAGGCTATGACCTGCCAGCCTTTGTAAAAGATAACTGGCTTTTGGTTTGCACCAGCTACAGTGGAAACACAGAAGAGACCATAAACGTCCTTGAGGAGGCACTCCAAAGGGGTCTAAAGCCAGTTTGCGTTAGCTCTGGAGGAAAACTAAGGGAAATAGCAAACAGAGAAGGACTTGTGCACATTCCACTTCCAGAAGGATATCCACCCAGATATGCACTTGGCTTTATGCTTTCTGCCCTTCTGTGCCTTTTTGGAATGGATGGCTCTGTGGAGCGTGTAAGAGAGCACTTAGAGACCAATAAGGAGGAAATAAAAAAGACCGCCCAAGAGCTTGCCAAAAATATGTTTACCTACCTGCCAGTGGTTTATGGCACGCCTCTTACAGAGCCTGTAGCCTTTAGGTGGAAGACCCAGATAAACGAAAACTCAAAAACCCTTTGCTACAATGCCATTTTGCCTGAAATGCACCACAACGAGGTGGTAGGTTTGGACAACCCTCAAATAAGAAACCTATGCGGTTTTGTCTTGCTTTATGACCCACAGGACCACGAAAGAATTCTAAAAAGAGTGGATATAACTCGTCAGGTCTTTGAAGACCTTGGCGTGCTTTTGAAAGTTCTCTCTGGAAAAGGAGAAAGTTTAATAGAGAGACTTCTATACCTTACCTATCTTGGAGACTGGGTGAGCCTATACTTGGCGGATATATATGGACAAGACCCTATACCAGTCAAGGTCATAGACTTTATAAAGAAGAGCTTAGCTTGAGTTTATAATATGCATGCATGGAGTTAGAGTGGCTTATCTTTGGTGCAGTAGTTTTTACTGCCCTTTTTCTTGACCTTTTTGTGTTTCACAGAAACCCTCACAAGATTTCTCTAAAAGAGGCACTCCTTTTATCTGCCTTTTGGATAGCTTTGGGTCTTGCTTTTGGTGTTTTTGTCTATTTTGATAGAGGCTACGATAGGGCTGTGGAATACTTTACGGGATACCTGCTTGAAAAAGCCTTGAGCCTTGACAACATATTTGTGTTTATCCTCATATTTTCCTACTTTAAGATACCAGAGGAATACAGGCACAAGGTGCTTTTCTGGGGAGTGTTAGGTGCCATAGTCTTTAGGGCAATATTTATTTTTGCTGGGCTTGAGCTTATAAAACACTTCCATTGGGTTGTTTATATCTTTGGCGTAATCCTTATAGTTTCTGCCATAAAGCTCCTTACCACGGAGGAAAAGGAGTTCCATCCAGAGCAGACCCTTGTCTATAGGATAGCCAAAAGGCTTATTCCTCTAAAACCTCATAATGGTGATGGAAGATTTTTTATAAAAGAAGGTGGAAGGCTTTACGCCACGCCCATGTTCTTGGCTCTTGTGTTTGTAGAGAGTTCAGACATAATGTTTGCCATAGACTCCGTTCCTGCAATTCTTGCCATTTCCAAAGACCCATTTGTGGTATACACTTCTAACATCTTTGCCATATTGGGGCTTAGGTCTCTATACTTTGCCGCTGCGGGGATTTTGCCTCTCTTTCACTACCTGCACTATGGGCTTTCCTTTATACTGGGTTTTATAGGTGTAAAGATGCTCCTATCGGAGTTTTACAAGATACCTGTGGAGGTTTCTTTGCTTCTTATTGGCAGTGCCATTTTCTTGTCGGTGGTCGCTTCCTTGGTGGTAAAAAAGAAAGAATCCAACAATGCTTAGGGTGCTTCAGGTTGTGGATGGTATTGGCTGGGGAGGGACAAAGGAGCAAACATACCTTATAACAAGAGAGCTGTCTCTTAGAGGCTTTCAAGTCCACATGGCTCTTTCCTTTCAGTATGAGCTCATGATAGAAAAGCTAAAAGACTTTGGAGTTAAGTTTCATCTTTTTGAAAACCACAACAAGCTCTCCAGGTTTAACCCTGCCAATTACTACAGGCTTTGGAAGGTGCTAAAAGAGGGCTTTGATATAGTGATAGCCAATTCTCCTCATGCCCTTGACTTTGTAAGGGTAGCCATATCCTTTTTGAGAAAAAAGCCTAAAATAATAGCCTACAAAAGAACAGGCAAAAGCTCAAACTTCCTATCAAAAACTTTCAAATACTCTGTGGCGGACAGGATAGTGGTGGTGGACAAGACAACCTTTGAAAGGCTAAAGGAGGAAAACTTCTTTCCAGAAAGGCTTGTATATATACCCAGCGGGCTTGACCTTGAGAGGTTCAGACCCTTGGGAAGGGAGAAGGCACTAAAGAAAAGAAAGGAGTTAGGCATAGAGCCAAGCAAGAGGGTTTTCATAAATGTAGCCAACTGGAACCCAGAGCATAAGGGTCAACCTCTTCTTATAAAGGCTTTCTCAAGGCTTGAGTGTGTGGACTGTCTCCTTATCCTCGTAGGGCTTGAAACGGACAGGCATGCACCAGAATACGCAAAAAGGTATGGTCTTGAAGGTAGATTAATAGGTCTTGGCTTTAGGGAAGACGTGCCAGAGCTTTTGAATATGGCGGATTACTTTGTCTTTTCCTCTTACTTTGAGGGTATAGCAGGGGCGGTGCTTCAGGCTATGGCTTGCCAAAAGGTGGTAATATCCACCCTTGCAGGTGGCATAAGGGACTATCTTGTAGATGGTGAGAACGGTTTTGCGGTGCAGGTGGGAGACCTTGAGGGCTTAACGCAAAAGATGTCTCGTGCTCTAAGCCTTTCAGAAGAGGAATACAGAAAAATTTCCACAAAGGCACTTCAAACCGCAAGCCAATACTCAATAAAAAGCACTGTAGACAAGTATGTGGAGCTCTTTAAGGAGCTGTTGGATATATCTTAAGCCCTTCAAAATACTCCATAAAAGCCTTGTTTATGTATATGCTTCCATCCTTAAACAGTAGCAAAACGCCTATGTGTGGATTTTCCTTAAGAAACTTCTCCCTGCTTTGGTCATCCATAGCCAAAAGAGCAGTCTCTATTGCATCGTTAATGGTGCAATCTCCATAGGCAACTGTCGCTTGGAGCAGGTTATTTTCCCTACCCAGAATGTGCCTTCTTAGATAGTTTCCACCCGTTGAAAGGCACAGGTCTTTTGCATTATAGCCTTCTGCGAGTATTTTGTTGTTTATAGGATTAAAGACCGCAAGGCGTCTTTTGTGTCCCCAGACCTTCAAGTCACCCGCTATGGACAAAAAGCCCCAGTCCGTTTTCAACATCTCATAAGCCTTCTGCACCGCATAACCCTTGCCAACACCCCCAAGGTCTATAGCCATACCCTCTTCCAAAAGACAGACCCTATTTCCTTCTATCCTCACCTTCCTGTAGTCTATAAGCCTTTTGGCTTCCTCCTCTCCCAGTATACCCTTCCTTTTGTAGTTTATAGTGTAGCTTCCCACTGTTATGTCAAAAGCACCCCCTGTCCACCTTGAGACTTCAAGGGATTTTTTTATGACCTCAAGAGTCTCTTCAGAGACTTCCACACAACCCTTGCCAGCCTTCTGGTTTATTTGAGACACTTCAGAGCTTTCCAAGTAGTCAGAGAGCTTCTCCTCAAGGCTTCTCATGTATCTATAGGCTTCATACTCTTTACCTTGAGGAAGTTCAATAAGAGCGTATGTCCCCATTAGGTGGAAAAGTTTCTCCTGTGAGAAGGCAAAGGCTATAAAGAGCAAAAGGGCAAAGAGGCTCACCTTCTCCTCTGTCTGCTTGGTTGTTGTCTTTGTGGTGCCTTTGGTTCTTGCACAGAAACTTTTACTTCAAAGTCCTTTATAACCACCCTTGCAGGCTTTGCCTTTCCCTCCTCAAAGACAAAGCTAAGCATAGGATGGTTTTCCAGGCTGGAGGGCAAGGTTTCATCCACAAGTATACCACTTACAAAACCTAAAGCCAAAAGGGAGGGCTGGAGCACAAGGCTTGGTTTTTCCTGATACCTTAGCACTCTCTTTAGGTCTTGGTTAAACTGGCTTTGCACCTCTTCGTAAGGTCTTTCTCCAAAATAAGCCATGTAAACATGAAGGGGTTGAAGCAGTTTGAGCCTATCCTCAAGACCCTCTCCACCTTTTACATAGTAGGCTTCCACACCCAAAGTCCTCAAGGAAGCTACCAAAGAAGCAGAAAAGAGAGCACACAGGTCTGAGGTCTCCATATAAACCACTGCAATGCGGTTATAACCCATGTCTTTTAGTAGCTTGGCTATTTGGACGCTGGCATTTATGCGTGAGTTTGCCCTCTCTGGAACAAGAAAGGGATTAACCTGCTGAGCGGGTGAAAAGGCAACAACCGACAAAATCATGCTAAGTCCAAGTATGTATTTCCTCATGACTTTCATTATAATACATAACCGTGGAAAACCTCAGGGAAAAACTCAAAAGGTTAGAAAGGCTTTCTCTTGACCCCTTTAAGCCAGAACCCCTAAGGGAAGAGCTGGAAGATATAATGAAAAGCATCCCAGAAATGAGCAAAGAGGAAAGGGAAGAGCTTTTGAGTTTTCTCCAAAGACTTGAGAAAAGAGTTGAAGAGAATTATCGTATATGCTTTGGCTGGATAGAAGAGGTTTTTAAAGGAGGCTTTAGGAGGCAAGTATGAGACTTCTCATACTTCTTGTCCTTCTTAACCTTTCCTTTGCCCTTGATAGAGTAAGAATAAACGAACAATCCTATAGGCTTATAGAATACATGAAGAGAATAGAGGAGTTTCCACAAAGGCTAAGAGGAGAGCAGATAAAATATTGGATAACTCAAGACCGGTTTCCGGAGGGTAGGCTTTTCATAGGAGATAGGCTTTTTACAGAGAAAGACCTTGAGAACTTTATGCAGGAGGCTAACCTTTCTGCCATACCAGAAGAGGTTTATGTGCGTTATGGCTGGACCCTAAGAAGGACCAATATGCGTATGTATCCGAGCGATGCGGTGGTTCACAAGGGAAACCCAAAAATAGACTACAACCAGTATACGCTTCTTGAACCTCATACCCCTTTGGCTATACTCCATAGTTCAAAGAGTGGAAGGTGGCTATACGCGCATGCACCCTATATGAGAGGCTGGGTAAGGAGAGAGGATGTGGTTTTTGTGGAAAGAAAGGAGCTTCTCAAGGTTATGAGCTTACCCTTTTTGGTGGTAACCAAGGGAAGTGTAAAGGTAGATAACACTGTCTTTGGACTTGGTTCAAAGGTCTACTACGAAGAGAAGAAGGGAGACCTCTACAAGGTAGTCCTTCCAGACAAGAGGAGGGTATGGATAAAAAGGACAGAAGGTCTTGAGGAAGGCTATATAGCCTTTAACGAAAGAAGGACTAAGTCCATCTTAGACAGTCTTCTTGGCACACCTTACGATTGGGGTGGAAAGGAAGGAAGGTGGGATTGCTCTTCCTTGGTGCAAAGCCTTTATGCCATATATGGACTTGAGCTTCCAAGAAACTCCTCTCAGCAGGCACAGATAGGCAGGCTCGTAGCGGAAAGTTTTGGTAGCTACGAAGAGTTTAAAGAAACTCTCAGAGCCCTGCCACCCTTTAGGACGCTTCTTTTTATGAGAGGTCATGTAATGATATACGGGGGTTTTGAGGAAGGTCAGCCAGTTATCTACCATGCGGTCCATAGACTAAGAAGAGAGGATGGTTCTCAATGGCATGTAAACAGCATCTATAAAAACCTTCTTGAAAGAGACAGGTTGAGAAACTTATATAAATCTATAATAGCGGTTAGGGTGCTTGACTAAAGCTCAAGGATATCTCTAATGAGTTGAGTTGATAACTATTACCACTTACACTGGTCTTTTGCTATTTTGTGTATAGTTATCCTGTATTCTCTAAGGAGTGTAAGGAATTTATCTTGTTTTCCTCCACCATAGTCTCAATGTATAGCTTTGCCACCCTTTGAGCTAAGGCGTTCATCCTTCTTATATATCTTGCCCTTTCTTGAACAGAGATAACACCCCTTGCGTCAAGAAGGTTAAAGGTATGAGAACATTTGAGAAGATGGTCGTAGGCAGGAAGCACAAGACCTTCCTCAAGAAGTCTTTTGGTTTCCTTTTCGTATATTTCATAAAGTTCAAAAAGCACCTTTGGGTCTGACTTTTCAAAGTTGTATACGCTCCACTGGTATTCCGCAGGCTTAAAGACCTCTCCGTAGGTGAGCCACTCGTTCCACTTTATATCAAACACACTGTCCACATCCTGAAGATACATGGCAATCCTCTCAAGCCCGTAGGTTATCTCCACCGATATCTCCTCAAGGTCAAGCCCACCCGCCTGCTGGAAGTAGGTAAACTGAGTTATTTCCATACCGTCCAACCACACCTCCCACCCAAGACCCCAAGCACCCAAAGTAGGAGACTCCCAGTCATCCTCCACAAAACGAATATCGTGCTCCTCTGGGTTTATACCAAGTGCCCTTAGGCTATCCAAGTATATCTCCTGAGGGTTGTCTGGTGCAGGCTTTAGGATAACTTGAAACTGAAAGTAGTGCTGAAGTCTGTTAGGGTTTTCGCCATAGCGTCCATCCTTCGGTCTCCTTGAAGGCTCCACATACGCCACGTTCCACGGCTTTCTGCCAAGCACCTTGAGAAAAGTGGCAGGGTTCATAGTCCCCGCACCGGTTTCTATATCATAGGGTTGCCAAATCGCACAGCCCCTCTCCGCCCAAAAGCGATGCAAAGTCATAATAATTTCCTGAAAGGTCATAAGAGTTATTTTACAGCATTTTCTCACTCAAGGACATAAACCAAACTCTAAAGCACTATATCATCGCTATGGTCAAAGTGCTTACCTATTTTTATAGTTTGTGCATTTCTTCTTATCCTGAAGACTACAATACGAAAATTTGGGCTATCCTCTCTTATTATCTTTGACTTAATGTCCTGCAGGCTCTCCTGCGTTTCAAAAACACTGAGCTGGACATGAAACCCATCCTTTTTCAAAGATTTTCTAACCCTGCTCCTTATGTTCTCTTCTGTATAGTCATACACTACAAGTCTCATCGCCTTCCTCCATGTTAAATATTTTAGAAATACTGCTATAAAGCTCCTCCACACACCTTTGCGTGATAGTGTGGTATTGCTCCACCACTACACTTAGCCCCTCTTTATTTAGCTTTTTATCGTCCAGAAAGTGAGCCTTACCAAGTTTACCAGAAAGGAATAGGTCAACCACAAAATTCGTAAGCATTGGTCTAACCGGCTCCAT
>JBBKAW010000002.1:9157-15365 GCA_037722135.1 Aquificaceae bacterium | reverse complement strand
TCTATCACCACAAGGTTGTTTTCCCTCAAAGTCCTTCCAGTTTGCACCAAGTCCACGATAAAGTCAGAAAGTCCAATAAGAGGTGCAAGCTCCACAGAACCGCTCAAGGGTATAACCTTACACTTTACGCCCTTTTCTGAAAAAAATTCTTGAGTTATGCGAGGGTATTTGGTGGCAACCTTTATGTAGGAGCTTTTGAGGTATTTTTCTCTGTTTTCTTCCTTGCCCGCCACCACTATCCTACAAAAGCCTATTCCAAGGTCAAAAAGCACATACAGGTCTGGTTTTCTCTCAAGTAGGACATCTCTGCCAACCACTCCAAGGTCCGCTACGCCGTTTTCCACATAAACAGGCACATCAAAGGGTTTCACAAGGAGAAACTCATAGTCTCCAACCTTTACGCTTAGCCTTCTTCCCTCCTCAAAGCCCTCTTGTATTATTCCCTTTTTGAGAAAAAGCTCAAGGCTTTCTTCAAAGAGCCTGCCCTTTGGTAGAGCTATCTTTAGCATGGCTTAAAGTATAACATCACAAAGCCCTAAGGGTAAGGTCTCCTACACTAAAAGACTTGAGACCTTCTTGAGTTAGCAAAAGCAGGCTTCCCTCCTCAGAGATGCCCTTTAAAATGCCAACCACTGGCTCTGGAGTGTAAAGTATGACCTCACTATCCTTGAAAAGTAGCCTGTCTTCTATGGCTTGCTTAAAGGCAACAAAGCCAAAGGCATTGAGCTTGTCTATGTCCCTCTCAATAAACACTAAAAGCTCCAGAAGGAAACTAACCTTATCAAAGGTCTTACCACTAAGCATTCTAAGAGATATGGCTTCAAGGTCCTTTGGAAAGCTCTCTTGGTTGAGATTAATTCCCACACCTATAACTATCCTGTCCCTTAGCCTTTCTGTGAGAACGCCACAGACCTTTTTCCCACCCACATAAAGGTCATTGACCCACTTTATGGCAGGCATAAAGCCAAGAGCTTTTAGGTAAGAAGCCACCGAGTGAGCTATCACAAGAGGTAAAGTAGCTTCGTCTTTTATGCCCACTGGAATAGAAAAGCTAAAATACAGCCCGCCCTCTGGAGAGTGCCAGTGTCTTCCAAGCCTTCCACGACCAGAGGTTTGCCTGTTTGCAACCACCACAGTGCCCACAAAAACCTTCTTTGCTACCTCTTGCGTAGAAGAGACCTCCTCAAGCCAAAGTAAACTTCTTAGCATCTTTGAGGCTCACCTTAAGAAAGTGCGTGGCACAAGAGATGCAAGGGTCAAAGCTCCTTATCACAGGCTCCGCATGGTCTCTAAGCCAATCCTCTTTGAGATTTTCCCTGTCCTTTATAAGCTCCCAAAGGGAAAGCTCTATGGCTCTTTGGTTTTGAGAGGTAGGCGGGACTATGTCCGCACTTAGTATCCTGCCTTCACTGTCAAAGGAATAGGAATGCCAAAGTATACCTCTTGGTGCCTCTGATACTCCATAACCAGTAGAGCTCTTTGGGACCACTTCAACTTTACTTTTTTGTGGCTTTTTGTAGTCCTTCACTATCCGAATAGACCTTTCAAGGGCATGGACTATCTCTACAATTCTTACGAGAATGCCTTTGTGGGGGTTTTTTACCATGGGTTCAAGGCTTAGTTTATGAGCGGTCTCTATGGCAAGTGGTGAGAGCTTTTCAAAGGCGTTGTTAAAACGAGCTATAGGACCTACCAAGTAAACCCTTCCATCCTTTGTCATTGCATGCTTGGCGGTGGAATAGGGGACTTCAAACTCTACAAAGACACTCTTGAACTCTTTTGGACTAACCCTTACACCTTCAAGATAGATATCTCCCTTAAGTATTGGATAATCCTCCTCTATGAGAGAGACAAATAAAACCTCCTTGAGTTCAAAGTCTGGAAAATTAAGAGCCTTTAGTTTTTCCACAGTCCATAGGGCTTTTTCAAGAGCCTTTTCAAGGGTCTCCTTTAGCTCCGAAAGACTCTCAGGAAGAGCACTAAAGCCACCTGGGACAACAGAAACTGGATGAGAAGTTCTTCCTCCGAGAGTTTGGATTATAAGGCTTCCAGCCCTTTTTATCTCCATCCCTGCAAGCACAAGACCCTTGTCTATTTTGGAAAGCTCAATGATTGATGGGACATTGAAAAAATCGGGAAGATGTAGGAAAAATACGTGCAATGCGTGGCTCTGAACCCACTCTCCAAAATACATTAGCCTTCTAATTTCTTCTATATCTTCTGGTATTTTGACGCAGAAGGCGTCCTCTATAGCCTGAACACCGCTCATCTGATAAGCGACGGGGCATATTCCACATATGCGTGCGGTAATGTCTGGTATAACTTGGTAAGGTTTTCCTTTGAGTATACCTTCTATGAACCTTGGTGGCTCGTATATTGAAAGCCTTAGACTTTCTGGTTTTCCATCCCTTAAAAACACCTCAAGGCTACCTTCTCCCTCTACCCTTGTGAGGGCTTCTATCTGAACCTTCATAGCCATTCCCTTATGCTTTTATTGTAACCATTGAAGGAAATCCTCAAAAGCTCCTTTAGAAGGTCTTGAGATACCCTTAGCCTACTGTAGCCTTCAAGGAGTGCTTGCAGGTTTGGTTTCTCCACAGGACCATAACAGCCATAACAACCTCTTTCAAAAGTGGGGCAGAGAGCTCCACAACCCGCCACAGTTATTGGTCCAAGACAGATTAACCCTTTGGCTACCACCACGCAGGGATTACCCTTCCTTTTGCACTCCAAACAAACAGGATAAGATGGGAGTTGTGGGCTTTTGCCTTGCAGAAGGGCTATAAGCACTTCCCTTAAGGCTTCCTTGTTTATGGGACAACCTCTTATTTCCAAGTCTACCTTTACAAAGTCAGAGAGAGGTTTTGAAAGGGGGTTCACTTCGTATCTTCCAGAATACACTGAAAAGTATATCTCTGAAAAGTCTTCAAAGTTCCTTGCGGATTGAATGCCTCCAGAAACCGCACAGGCACCGATGGCTACAAGAAACCTTGAGCTCTCTCTTATCTTTTTTATTCTTTCCTCTTCCTCTGGAGTGGATACGGACCCTTCCACAAAGACAAGGTCAAAGTAGTCCCATGTGTTCTTAGAGGATGCTTCAAGGAAGTATTGTATCTGAACCTTTTCGGAAAGCCTTAAGAGTTCCTCTTCAAGCTCAAAAAAGGCAAGCTGACAGCCATCGCAGGAAGAAAACTTGAAAACACCTACCCTCATACCTCTTTCCTCTCAAAGTATTCTCTTATAAGGTCATACCGGAATATGGGACCATCCTTGCAAACAAAGTATGGACCTATCATGCAGTGTCCACAGGTTCCAACGGAGCATTTCATATGCCTTTCAAGGGATGCGTATATGTTGTTCTGGGGTATACCCTTCTCCTGCAAAATCCTCACACAAGCTTTTACCATGGGGTCTGGTCCGCAGGTAAAGACTATGGTATCCTCATCAAGCTCTAACTCTTTTAGGAGTTCTGTTATAAGCCCCACTTTTCCTTTCCAGCGAGGGTCTGGTCTGTCAAGAGTTATGTAAAACTCCGCCTTTGAGCTCCAGTTTTCATAAAGGTATCTGTAAAGAAGGCTATCGTAGTCCTTTGAACCGTAAAGATGAACAAGTCTCTTAATGGGTTTGTTGAGAGCCTCTTCAAAGACCCATCTTGTTGCTGCAAGACCAAGACCTCCCGAGATTATAAGGAGGGTCTTGTTATAAGCCCTTTCTATCTCCCAGCGATTGCCATATGGACCTCTCCAATAGAGGTAGTCTCCTTCCCTTAGCTGGTCTATATGTCTTGTTACATCACCCACCGCTCTTACTGTGTGGACTATGTAGCCTTCTCCCATGCTGGCTATTGTGATAGGTGCTTCTCCCACACCAAAGGCGTATAGCATGTTATACTGCCCTGGATAGGCAGGCTCTTGAGTCTTTACATGAAAGGTATAAACTCCCTCGCATTCCTTTATAACTTTCTCCACCCTTCCTGCCTTCAAAAGGTAGGGGTTCTCAAGCGTAGGCAATTCTTCTTACCTCCTCCCTTATGTCTATACCTACTGGACACCATGTTATGCACCTTCCACAACCCACACAGCCAAAGCAATCAAACTGGTCTACCCAATAGGCAAACTTATGCATGAGCCACTGTCTATATCTTGAGTGGACGCTCTGTCTTAGATTAAAGCGGTGGACGGTGGCAAAGGAAGGTGAAAAGCAAGAGTCCCAAACCCTAACCCTTAGACTTTCATCTAACTCAAGGTTGTTTCTTTCAAGAATATCAAAACAAAAACACGTAGGACATGCTTGAGTGCAAGAGGTGCAGGCAACACAGCGTTTTTCTATATGCTCCCAGTAGGTTGAGTCCATTTTACCGTAAAGCCTCTCTGGGAGACCCTCCCTTTCAAAATGAACCCGCATCATAGCCTCAGTTTCCCTAAGCCTCTGTGCTTTCTCTTTAAAGTGTCTTCTTTCAGCATCGCTTTTGTTTTCAATCTTTTCAAGAATCTCTCCCCCCCTTTCTGAACCTACTTCTACGAGAAATCCTTCTGAAAGCTCTGTTATGAGCAGGTCATATCCTTCCTTTACCTCAGGACCAGTTCCCATGGTGGAGCAAAAGCAGGTGAAAGTGGCATAAGTGCAGTTTACTGCCACCACAAAAAGCCCCTTCCTAAGACCTGCATAGTATGGGTCGGGGTGAGGATTTTTATGGAGAAAGACCAAGTCTAACACCCTTAGGGCTGAAAGGTCGCAAGCTCTTATATCAAAGAGGCACAGAGTTTCTTCTTGTATATGAACTTGAAAACTTAACTTTCCTTTCTCTTTCTTTACCTTAATGAGCGCAAGCTCCGGGGGATGCAAAAAATTTTTAAAGGAGTTGTAAGGATGTGTGTAGGTAAAGTAGCCTCCAGACCTTTCAAGGGTGTAAAATCCAGGAGCTTCCACATTCTTGTAGCCAAAGGGAAGACTTTCAAAGTTGTCTACCTCAGAGAAGGCTATCAACCCATCTTTTAGCTTTGGTGCTATAACCCTGTATTTCTCTCTTAGCCTGTCAAAAAGCTCCCTAATCCCCTCAAGGCTTAAGAGGTAGCTTCCGCCTTTTCCTTTGCTTTCCATCTTAGATACTCCTCTATAAAGGGGTCTATATCGCCGTCCATCACTGCAGATACATTGCCAATCTCAAGACCAGTTCTGAGGTCCTTTACAAGTTGGTATGGTTGGAATATGTAGGACCTTATCTGATGACCCCAGCCTATATCTGTTTTTTCACCTTCAAGAGCCTTCTTCTTTTCTTCAAGCTTTTGAAGTTCAAGCTGATAAAGTTTTGCCTTGAGAAGCTCAAGAGCCTTTAACCTGTTTTGGAATTGAGACCTTTCTTGTTGACAAGACACCACTATACCCGTTGGCTTGTGCCTGAGCCTTACCGCAGTGTCTGTTTTGTTCACATACTGACCTCCCGCACCGCTTGCCCTAAAGGTCTCCATTTCAATATCTTCTTCCCTTATCTCTATGTTTATGGTCTCGTCTATCTGAGGCATCACGCTCACCGAAGCGAAAGAGGTGTGTCTCCTTGCGTTAGCATCAAAGGGAGATATCCTCACAAGCCTATGGACTCCATGCTCACCTTTGAGATATCCGTAGGCGTATGGACCTTTTATTAGAAGAGTTGCACTCTTTATCCCCGCCACATCGTCTGGGTTTATATCTATCACCTCAACCTCGTAGCCATGTTTTTCCGCCCAGCGTTTATACATTCGGAGTAGCATGTTCGCCCAATCGCAGGCTTCCGTGCCACCAGCACCCGCTTGAATTGTCAAGTAAGCGTTCTTTGAATCCATCTCATCAGAGAGAAAAGCCTTTATCTCCAAGTCCCTTATAGGCTTTTCTATCCTCTCTAACTCCTCCCTTAGCATCTGGAGAGTTTCTAAGTCTTCTTCTGGCGTAATCTGGAGTATTTCCTCCACGTCTTGGAGGACCTTTTGTATTTCTTCAAGTTCCCTTATATTCTCCTCAAGCCACCTTCTTCTTTGAGTAAGGCTTTTTGCCCTTTCCGTGTCTTCCCAGAAGTCTGCGTTAGCCATTTTCTTATCTATTTCTTCCAACTCCTCTCTCAAGGCTTGGGGGTTCAAGGTAGACTTTATATCCTCAAACTTCGCCTTAAGTTCCTCTAACTTTTCTCTTATCTCCGCTATCATGAGAATTTAATATAATCTCAATAAAGCCT
>JBBKAW010000002.1:0-9057 GCA_037722135.1 Aquificaceae bacterium | reverse complement strand
AACTTTTCTCTTATCTCCGCTATCATGAGAATTTAATATAATCTCAATAAAGCCTTTGTGGAGGTAAAAAATGCGGAGGATAAATGTAGCCATAGCAGGTCCTATAACGGAGGGTGCAAAAGAATATCCAAGATGATAAGGGAGATGAAGCCAGAAGATATAGAGGAAGTGCTTAAGATAAGTGAAGAATGTTTTAATTCTGACGCATGGAGCAGGAAAGCCTTTGAGAGGGAGTTTGAGCTTGAACATTCCTATAAGTTTGTGCTTGAAGAGAATGGAGAAATAATAGGCTATGCGGTTGTGTGGAAAATCTTTGAGGATGCCACTCTAATGTCCATAGCTATAAGGAAAGACCGATGGGGCAAAGGCTATGGCAAAAGGCTTATGACTTTTCTTATAGACTACCTTAGGGGAAAAGCGGAGCGTTTTTTGCTGGATGTGAGACGGTCTAACATAAGGGCTATCAGACTTTACCAGTCTTTGGGCTTTAAAATAGTTTCAGAAAGGAAAAGGTATTACTCTGACGGTGAAAACGCCCTTCAAATGGTGCTTGAGTTGGAGGTAAAAGATGAAAATAAAGGGAAGAGCTCTGAGGCTGTTGGTAAGTGAAGAGGAGATAGCCAGCAGGATAAAAGGGCTTGCCAAGGAGATACAAGACTATTTTGGTGAACCCTTTTTGGTGGTGGGTCTTTTGAAGGGTGCTTTTGTCTTTACCGCAGACCTCATTAGGGCTTTTGATATCCCCGTGCAGGTGGACTTTATGTGGGTCTCCAGCTATGGCTCTATGCAGGAAAGCCAAGGTCATGTAAAGGTGGTCAAAGACTTAGACAGAGATATAGAGGGTCTAAGGGTTTTACTCGTGGATGATATATTAGACACGGGCTACACTCTTGCGGAGGTCTACAGGCTTTTGGAACTAAAAGGAGCAAGGGAGATAAAAACCTGTGTTTTGCTTGATAAGAAGGAAAGAAGAAAAGTAAACTTCAACGCAGACTTTGTGGGCTTTGAGGTGCCAAACCTCTTCCTTGTAGGTTATGGGCTTGATTGGGACGAAGAGGGAAGAAACCTAAGAGGCATATATGCGGTAGAGTAGTTTTACTTATACAGGGGAACCACATTGGTATAACACCACGCTGAATATGGAGGGTTTATCTTCGGTGCTAATGCTGTAATAGTTAAGGACTTGGAAGGAGGGTAGTTTCCTATTTTGGTGCAGGTTTTTTCTATTATTCTTCCACCAGCCCCATACTCAACACATATAAGCTGACAGTTATGCCTTGTGCTATTTGTAACCACAAAAGTAGCCCTCTTCCAGTTATCTCCAGATTTGAAAACCACGTCCTCTACCTTCGTTTCCCTTATGTATAAGGGATATTGTTGTGCTTTTTCATAGTCTATGGCAGGAACACAGGAAAGGCCTGTGAGCACTAAAAGTCCCATCTTTTTCCATCTTATCATCGCACTTCCTCATACTCCACACCCACCGCACCCGCACCAAGCATATCTTCTATAGCCCTTTCGGAGTCTCCCTGTTTTACATCCACACCCTTTATACCGTCAAGTAGCAAAAATGCCTCATATCCCAGGTTTATGGCACCAAGCACCGTGTTTTTCACACAATAGTCTGTGGCAACACCACCTACAAAGACCCTCCTTATACCTCTTTCCTTTAAAAGTTGGTCCAGCATTGTTCCCTGAAAGCCAGAATAAGCATCAAAGTCTCTACTCGTTCCCTTTGAGATTATAAAGCGATTGTCTGGAGGTATGTATAGGTCTGGGTGAAACTTTGCACCTTCTGTGTCTTGGACGCAATGTGGGGGCCAAACTCCTCCTTGGTCTTTAAAGGATATATGGTCTGGGGGATGCCAATCCCTCGTAAAAAACACGGGCAAACCTCTTTCAAAAAACAGCCTTATGTATTGGTTAAGTCTTGGGACTATCTTGTCTCCTTCTGGCACTGGCAGGGCACCCCCTGGCATAAAGTCTCTTTGCATATCTACCACAATGAGGGCATCCTTGACAGTCAGCCTTATCCTCATGGCAAAACCTCCACAGGTATCTCCTCTTTTAATTTAATCTCTTCAAGGCTTACTGTGCATTTGTAGGCTCTTATTTCAAGTCCAAGTTGAAAGTAGTCCAATAGTGCCTTAGAAAATTCTGGGTCCACCCTCCAGTTTGGGGAGAAGACTTTTGCGTCTTCTCTTTGGACTACAAAGACCACAAGGGGCTTGTAGCCTTCTCTTGATAGCTCTATGAGCTTTTCTATGTGCTCTTTTCCTCTTTTTGTAGGAGCGTCAGGGAAAAGTGCGGTTTCTCCCTCTACAAGGTTTACCGACTTTACCTCAACGGGTCTTCCCTGCACCAAAAGGTCAAACCTCTTGTTGTCAAAGCGAGGCTCAAAGGACAAGGGCAGGTTTAAATACTCCGCATACAGCTTGGGAGTTATATGAGAATCTATGCATACAAGGTTTTGACCCATCCTTGCGAGCACTATTTCAAAGGGATGTTTTCCACTCTCTCGTTTTGCCACATAAACCTCGTTGCCTTCTAATAAAAGTTCTTTTAGTCTTCCTGTGTTTCTTATATAGGCACTGTGGACCTTATCTTCAAGAGACACAAGACCCACAAACCTGTTAAGCCTTTTTATAAACTTTGCCTTCTTAAGCTCTGGAAACCTCATTTTTAGAAAGGCCCCACCGGGCGGTGGGGCAAAACAATTAGGGGAGGGAGGGGGAGGGAGTTTCTAACTTTCCCTAACTTTTTTATCTTTACAGCTATTATTATACGAAAATTTTTCTCTTTGTCAAGGGGTAGTATAAAATAGTATGGATGAAAGTTTTGGTAGTCAAATTCGGCGGGACTTCTGTAGGAAGTCTTGAAAGGATATACAACTCAGCAAAAAGGGTGGTTGAAAAGTTAAAGGAAGGCTACAAGGTGGTGGTGGTCTCCTCTGCTATGGCAGGAGAGACAGACAGGCTCATAAACCTTGCCAAACAGATAGAACCCTTGCCTTCTGAGCGTGAACTTGATATGTTGATATCCACAGGCGAACAGCAGGCTATAGCCCTCTTTGCCATGACCTTGCAGAAATTAGGCGTCCCTGCGGTAAGCCTTTGTGGTTGGCAAGTGCCGATAATTACCGACAAGATTCACACAAAGGCAAGGATACGAAAAATAGGTGTCCAGAGGCTAAAAAACCTACTTCAAGAAGGCTACACGCCTGTGGTAGCTGGCTTTCAGGGTGTGACGGAAGATTGGGAGATAACCACTCTTGGTAGAGGTGGCTCAGACCTCTCTGCGGTTGCACTTGCCTACGCCCTTGGTGCGGACTGTGAAATATACACGGATGTGGAAGGGGTATTCACTGCAGACCCAAGGATAGTGCCCAATGCCAAAAAGATACCCGTTATATCCTACGAGGAGATGCTTGAGATGGCATCCTTGGGTGCAAAGGTTATGCAGGCAAGGAGCATAGAATTTGCTATGAAGTATGGTGTGAGGATACATGTAAGAAGTTCCTTTACCGACAATGAAGGAACATGGATAGTGCCGGAGGAGGAAGTGATGGAAAAAAGTGTAGTAAGAGCCATAACCCTTGAGAGGAACGAGTCAAGGATAACGGTGGTGCGAGTGCCAGACAAACCAGGCATAGCCTACAGCATCTTTAAAGCCCTTGGTGATGCTCACATTGTGGTGGATATGATAGTGCAGAATGTATCTCATGAAGGTTATACGGATATGTCCTTTACGGTAAACAAGGCAGATGCACCAAAGGCGGAAGAGATAGTCAGAAAGGTTGCCCAAAGCATAGGAGCAAAGGAAGTGGTCAGGGATGACAGAATAGCAAAGGTCTCTGTGGTAGGCATAGGCATGAGGAGTTCATATGGGACCGCTGCAAAGATGTTTGAAGTTCTCTACAAAAATGGTATAAACATAATGGCTATATCTACCTCTGAGATAAAAATATCCTGCCTTATAGAGGACAAATACGGGGAGTTGGCAGTTAGAGAGCTACATCAGGCATTTATAGAAGAAGGCGAAGAAGTAAAGGTGGTCAATGAGCCCTGAAAGGGTTAGAGAGATTCTTGAGAGGTTCAAAAGTTTAAAGATACTTGTGGTGGGGGACGTGATACTTGACCGATATGTCTTCGGAAAGGTGGAAAGGATATCTCCAGAAGCTCCAGTGCCAGTGGTAGAGGTCCAGAGGGAAGAATTTAGGCTGGGTGGTGCGGGAAACGTAGCCAACAACTTGGCAAGCCTTGGCGTAAAAACTTACCTACTTGGGGTGGTGGGACAAGACTACGGAAGGCACATAATAAAAGGACTGCTAAAAGAAGCAGGCATAGAGGACTTGCTTGTGGAAGACCCGCAAAGACCTACCACAGAAAAGGCGCGCATAGTAGCCCTTTCTCAACAACTTTTGAGGATAGATAGCGAAAGCAGGAAAGTCCTGGAGGGCAAACCTCTTGAAGAAATTCTTCAAAGAATGGACTTAAATGTGGATGGCATAGTGGTATCCGATTACGCTAAGGGGGTGGTTTGCAGGGATGTTATGGATAGAGTCAAAGAGAAAGGGGTATTCTTCTCTGTTGACCCAAGACCTCAAAACAAAAGGCTCTACATAGGAGCAAACTTAATGACGCCCAACGAAAAGGAAGCGAGGAGTATGTTTTCTGAGGAAAGCCTTCAAAACCTTGGCTGGGGACTAAAGAGGGAGCTAAGGCTTGAGACCCTTGTGATAACTCTTGGTGCAAGGGGTATGGCTCTATTTGGAAGTGAGTTTAAGGTTTTTCCTGCAAAGGCTAAGCAGGTGTATGACGTTTCTGGTGCGGGTGATACTGTGATTGCGGTGCTTAGTGCTTGTGCCCTTGCAGGTGTGGATTGGGATAGTGCTTGCGAGCTTGCCAATCTCTGTGCTGGTATAGTGGTAGGAAAGCTTGGCACCGCAGTAGTAAAGCCAGAGGAGATACTCCAGAGCCTTGAGGAAGGGTGCAGAGTTTGAAGAGCTTGCGGTAAAATACCTTGAAGGCATAGGCTACAAGGTTATTCACAGAAACTACCACTGCAGGGTTGGTGAAATAGACATTATTGCCCTTGATGGTAATACGGTAGTCTTTGTAGAGGTAAAAGGAGGTAAAACCACAGACTTTGGAGACCCGGCGGAGAGAGTGGATAGAAAAAAGATGGAGAGACTACTTAGATGCATAGAACACTATCTCCATAAATATCCATTGGAAGACTACAGGCTTGATGTGATAGTTATAAGGAATGGAGAAATTGAACATATAAAGGGTGTGGAGCTCTATTGATGCCCTTCTTCTTTACCTCCAGTGTAAGGGACCTCAAGGACTCTAAAGAGAACCTGCCTTACTTCCCTTATATCTGCCTTGAGCTCTCTTACTTCCTGCCTTTGCTCTTCAATCTTGAAGGAAAACTCATTTCTGAGAGACCTTGTTTCCTGCCTCAAGTCCCTTAGCTCTTCCCTTACCTCTTTAAACCTTCTTGCGGTGTCGGTCTTGAATTCGCTAAGTTCTTGTCTTAGAAGTTCAAACTTCTTATCTGCCTCCACTTTTACAAACTTTATCTCTTCTTTTACCTCCTCAAACCTTCTTGCAGTTTCCACCTTATGTTCGTTAAGTTCCTGTCTCAAAAGTTTTATGTCTTCCTTTACTTCCTCAAATCTTCTTGCGGTATCGGTTTTATGCTCATTCAATTCTTGTCTTAGAAGTCTTATGTCTTCTTTTACCTCTTCAAATCTTCTTGCGGTATCAGCTTTGTGGTCATTAAGTTCTTGTCTCAGAAGTCCTATGTCTTCTTTTACCTCCTCAAACCTTCTTGCAGTATCAGTTTTGTGGTCATTAAGTTCTTGTCTTAGAAGTTTTATATCTTCTCTCACTTCTTCAAACCTTCTTGCGGTTTCCAGCTTATGCTCGTTCAGTTCTTGTCTTAAAAGTCTTATGTCCCCTTTTACCTCCTCAAACCTTCTCGCAGTATCTATCTTATAGTCATTTAGCTCCTGTCTTAAGAGTTTTACATCCTCCTTGACCTCTGAAAGTTTTAACGCAAAGTCATCAAGCCTCTTGTCTATGTGCATCATAAGAAAAACGCCCACTCCCACTACTGCACCAATTACAGTTATTATGCCTATAACAAACTCAATAGTCATAGATAAATCATATAGCCTATTTTAGAAGAAGTCAACTCAAAGCACTAAAGACCTTCAAAAACTTAGCAAAAAGTTTTTCTACATGTAAACAGCTCCTTTCTTCGCAAACTTCTGGAAAGCATGGACTACAAGAGAGCTCAAGGCTTATCTGAAAGACCTTTTCTCCTATGGGTTTCCATACCACTGGGTCTGTAGGTCCGTAAAAAACAAAAGTAGGAATTCCACAGTAGCTGGCAAGGTGTGAAAGCCCACTATCAAGTCCTACAAACAGCCTGGCTGTCCTCAAAGCTCTCGCTATCTCAAGTGGTGAATAGCTTTCAAAGTAGTCTTTTACATGGTCTTTTAACCATTGGTCCGCCTCACCCACAAGGTATATGGTCTTATAACCTTCCCTCTTGAGAAAGGCTTCAATCCTTAAAAATAGCTCAAGGGGTGGGTTCTTTTTCCAAGAACCGCTGGAGGGATGCAAGAGCGCATAGCCTTCAAGAGGACTCTTATCTAAAGGTTTTAGGGGGAGGGTTTTTGAAAAGCTTCCTTTCAAAGAGAGACTTTTGAGATAATGCTCCACTATCCAAACTCTCTCCTCTGGAAAGGGCTTTACATTGCCATCAAAAGCTATCAAAATTCTGCCTTCAAACTCGGTTTCTGGCATTTCTGAACTTACCATATCCACCCATCCCACCTCTTTGGCAATGGCAAAATAGTCGGTATTTCCTACCGCCCAGAAATTTCTTCCAGACTTTTTCAGAAGTTCAAGGATAGGGAAAGTTAGGAGTGTATCTCCAAGACCACCACGCCTATACAAAAGCCACATGCTATAATAAAAAACTTATGATAAACCACAATGTGTTTATAGCACTTCTTCACTATCCTGCAATGGACAGAGAGGGTAGGACGATTATCACTTCCTTCACCACCATGGACCTTCATGATATAGCTCGACCCGCAAGAGCATACGAGATAAATACCTACTATATAGTTCAACCTGTGGACGGTCAAAGATACATAATAAAGAAGCAGATTGAATATTGGCTCTCTCAAGAAGGTTTAAGGACTAACCCTACAAGGAATGAGGTGGTAAAGCTGGTAAAGCTGTGTTATACCTTTGACGAAGTCCTTGAAGACCTGCAAGCACAAAGGGGTAGAAGACCTATAATAGTAGGCACGGATGCAAGAACCTATCCTAATACGGTTTCTTATCGCTGGCTTTCGGAGGAAATTCACAAAAGAGAGAAGGATTTTCTTATAGTTTTTGGCACGGGTTATGGCATCCCACCGTCTCTTATGAATACCTTTGATTACATCCTTGAACCCGTATACGGTGCAGGAGATTGGAACCATTTATCGGTGAGAAACGCAGTAGCTATAATACTTGATAGACTTTTGAGTAGAAACAGGTGCTGAGATGCTTTACCATATAGCCTTATATCTAAGAGATTACCTCTTTGCCTTCAATGTGTTTAAATACATAACCTTTCGTTCCTTTTTGGCAGTCTTTATTGCCTTTTCCATTACCCTTATCCTAACACCTATCTTTATGAGAAAAATGAAAGCCATTCAAAGGCTATTCAAGGGCTACATAAGAGAATACACGCCAGAGGGGCATCTTGTAAAAAAATATGTTCCCACTATGGGTGGCATTATCATAGTCCTTTCTGTTCTTTTGACTTCTTTGCTTCTTATGAGGCTTGACCTTATCTATTTTTGGGTTATCGCTTTTTGTATACTGGGTTTTGCTCTAATAGGCTTTTGGGATGACTTTGTTAAGCTAAGGAACAAAAAGGGCATATCCGCCAAGCAAAAATTCTTGGCACAGGTCCTTGTCGCTGGACTGACATCAACCTTTATATACCTGTACAGTGGCGTTGATACAAAGCTATACTTTCCTCTATTCAAAAATCTTCAGATAGACCTTGGGCTCTTATACATTCCCTTTGGTATGCTGGTTATAGTTGCCACTTCTAACGCAGTAAACCTTACAGACGGGCTTGATGGTCTTGCTATAGGTCCTGTGATGACCACCGCCGCAAGTATGGGTATAATAGCCTACGCAGTAGGTCATATGGACATTGCCAACTATCTGAATATTCCCTATGTTCCCTACGCAGGAGACCTTACAGTCTTATGCTTTGCCATATTAGGTGCAGGACTTGGCTTTTTGTGGTTTAATGCCTTTCCAGCTCAGCTTTTTATGGGAGATGTGGGAGCTTTGGCTTTGGGGGCAGGTTTGGGTGCAATAGCCTTGGTTTCCAAGTCCGAGCTTTTACTTCCTATTGCAGGAGGTATTTTTGTCCTTGAGACGCTTTCTGTTATACTTCAGGTTGCCTACTTTAAGCTCACAAAGGGCAAAAGGCTCTTTAAGATGGCTCCTTTTCATCATCATCTTGAGCTCTCTGGAGTTCCTGAGCCAAAGATAGTGGTAAGGATGTGGATTGTGTCTCTCCTTCTGGGTATTCTCGCCCTTGCCACTCTCAAGCTAAGGTGATAGCAATATATTTTTGTAGGTGCAGGTTCTTCCCTTTAGAAGCTCCACCACCGTATCCACAGGCTTTGGAGAAGACACTATGACCGTGCCTGCTTTATCCTCAGGAGGCAGATAGGACTTGCCTACCAGTTTATCCCCGTCAATCCAATAAACATAAAGCTCAAGATAGGTGTTTTTGTTCCAAAAATGCCTTACCGCTTTGTCCTTGTAGAGAAAAACCATCCCGTCATAGCCTACAAGAGACCTTATATGCATGAGCCCTCTTTCATGTTTCTCTGGTGTGTCCGCCACAAGAAGCCTGCATTCGCGCACTTGTCCCTGCGAAAAGGAAACCAAGAGAAACAGAATGACATTGAAAATTATTACCATATGGTTTATATTATATATCCATGCTTAAGGAAGACAA
>JBBKAW010000001.1 GCA_037722135.1 Aquificaceae bacterium | reverse complement strand
AACTCTTCTCCAGTCTTCTGTGCTTGAGAAGGTTTTGACTGCTCAATAGCCTGCTAGAGAATAATACCTTCTATCCTTCTAATCTCCATAAGGTTAAATATCGTCCATAAGTGCAAGAGCTAAAGCCCCACGTGCCATACAATACTCCGCACAAGAAGAAAAATGGAGACTGAAACACTTAGCAGGTAGGCTTTCACATAGGTCTTTTAGGTCTGTCTCAAGGTTGCCAAGTAGGTCCTTCATGGCATCAATGAGACCACCACCAAGCACCACCCTATCTGGGTTTAGTATGTGAACTGCGTTCATAAGACCCACAAGAAGAAACCTTTTAAAACTTGCCACCGCCTCCAAGGCATGGCTTTCTCCCTCCTTTGCTCTTTGAATTATCTGATAGTCCTTGAGAGCCTTTCCCGAGAGGTTTTTGTATATCCTCTCAAGACCATAAGAAGAGCAATAAGCCTCCCAGCATCCTAACCTTCCACAACTACACCTTTCTCCTCCAAGAAGTATGGTATGATGCCCCAGCTCAAGGGCACTTCCGCACGCTCCCAGAAAAGGCTTTCCATTAACCACAAGCCCAGCACCAAGCCCAGTGCCTACCGCAACAAATAGCAAAACCCTGCTTTCCCTATGGTCATAAAACCACTCTCCAAAAGCCCCCGCAGAAACATCGTTAACCACCTTCACATTAATTCCTTCAAGAACCTCCTTAAGGTTTACACCGTCAAGAGCTGGTATGTTAGGAGATTTATAAACCACGCCCTCTAAAGAAGTAAAGCCTGCAACCGCAACTCCCACAGAGGAAGGATATCCCTCAAAAACTATCTCCCTTATCCTTTGTAAAAAAAGTTTCCCATCTTTGGATATGTCCCTTATGTAATGCTTTTCCCTTCTACCATCCTCCCAGTAAACCTTTATAAAACTACCCCCTATGTCAACTCCCTTTCTCATATTCAAGCCTTTTTATCTTTATGCTCTCATCTCCCTTTTCATAATAGACCCTTACAGAAACCAGTCTTTGGGTCATTCCCTTTTCTTTCCTTATTAAGGACACAAGGAGCTCACCCTCTTTGATAACCCTCTCTTCAGCCCTTGCACCTTGATGTGCCCTTCTGTAGGATTCACAGCTTCTGAGTAGTCCATCCACCCCTCCCATATCCTTTAAAAGGTTTTCCGAAACAAGTTCTATAAGCTCTTCCGCTCGTTCCCTTTTGCATTCCTCAAGCCCAAGCACAAAGCTATAAAAAGCCCTAAGTTCCTCAATTTCGTGCTTTTTGTCTTTCACATCTTCCAAGAAAATAAGGAGTGCGATAATAAAAGGGTAAGATATGGAAAATATAACAAAAAATCCTAGGATAATATCCTCTCTCTTATAGCTCAGCTTCATAGCCAACCCTTCCTTTTTACCCAGTATATAAGTGATAGAGTTATACCAACCATAAGGAGTAAAGAGTAAGGGTAGCCATATTTCCAATGTAGCTCTGGCATATGCTCAAAGTTCATACCAAAAATACTTGCAATGAGCGTTGCAGGCAGGAATATGGTTGCAAGCACCGTAAAGATCTTCACACCTTCGCTTTGCTTTATGGATATAAGTCCCAAAAGAGAGCTTTGTATACTATCCAGCTTATCCATATAAAAGCTCGTGTAGTCAAGGAGCGTATGCAAGTCATCAAGCACTATCTTTATCTCCCTCTTTGTTTGAGCGTTTATCTTTGGACTTTTCACAAAATGGCTCAAAATTCTAAGTTTTTCATTTATGGTTTCCCTTATGGTTATATTTAGCTCATCGTAGTAAGATATCTCTCTTATTATTTCTTCCGATTGTTCCACAAAGACCTCCTTTCTGAGGTTCCTTATACGTCTTCCCAATATCTCAAGCCTATCACCAAGCCTATCCACTTCAATATTTACTATCTGTGAAAATATGGCTTCTGGAAATTGAAAGTTTATTGGGTTTTGTTCCATTCTTTTTATGAAAATTAGCATGCTTGGTATGTCCCTGTATCGTATACTTACCATGTATCTTCCTTTTATGAAAAAAAGCACAGGCTCAACGCTTATATCTTCCTTTTGTTGTATTACAAAGGATAGGTTCATGTATATAGCTTCTCCCTCTTCCTTGTATTTACTGCTTATTTCAATATCTCCAAAGACCTCTCTGGGAGGCATATGAAAACCTACCGCACTTCTTAGCCAGTCAATCTCTGCGTCGCTTGGCTTTTCCACATCAAGCCAAACTACAGATTCTTTCTTTATTTCTCCAAATTGGTCAATTTCAAACTTTTTGAAAACGCCTCCGTAAGTGGCATAAACATGTATCATCAAATATATATTTTACTCAGAAAGAAGGTCCTATAAAAAGCCTTCTGTTTTTCTTTAGTCGGATAATTTCTTGAACCTTCTGTGGACGAACCTTTTCATATTCGTATATCTGGTAATCTTTTTCATGACACACCTCCTTTACCTGTTTTCTCTTATTATATGCAAATATTTCTCAATTGTCAATAGGTAGTAAGAACCTCATGCAGGGCTTGTAAAAAGGCATCGTTTTCCTCTCTTTCTCCTATGCTTACCCTGAGACAGTCGGCTACCATATAAGAAAAATTCCTAACAAGCACTCCCTTCTGCAAAAGCCTCCTATAAAGCTCATCTCCAGAAAAATAAAGACTTTTAAAAAAGATAAAGTTTGCCTCTGAAGGATAGACCCTTATACCTTCCAGCTTAAGCATCTCTTCGTAGACCCTTTGTCTTTCTGAAACTACCCTTTGAATAGCCTCCTCTATGATGTGATAAAAATCTCTTAGCATTAAAACCGCTATAACTTGAGAGGGATAAGTTATATTAAAAGGCAGTCTTATCTTGTTTATTTCTTTGACCACTTCCTCTTTGCCTATCAAAATACCTACTCTAAGACCCGCCATGCCTATCTTTGAAAGAGTCCTAAGCACTACCGTATCTTCTCTCTCAAGTGCCTCTTTGAGAAAGGTTTTCCCAGAGTAGTGATAATATGCTTCATCAACTACCACAAAAACTCCTTCGTCTCTTATAGTCTTAATCTTGTCTTCGCTAAAGCAGTTGCCAGTGGGGTTGTTAGGATAGGCAAAGTAGGCAAGAATTGGTTTTTTATCTCTTATTTGCTCAAGGCTTTTCTGCAAGTCTATGTCAAACTCATCATTTAGGCTAACTTCTATTTTCTCTCTACCCAGAACCTGTGCGGATATGCCATACATGGAAAAGGTAGGCACAGGATAAAAAACACCTTTTTCATACTCTCCAACCGCTATAGAAAGGTAGTATATAAGCTCGTCTGAGCCATTGCCCAAGACTATATTCTCCGGGTTTACTCCAAAGCGATAGGCTATAACCTCCTTTAGCTCTCCTGCTTCTGGGTCTGGATATCTATTAAGGGGTATCTTGGAAACCACCTCTCCTATAGACCTTTTTACCTCTTCTGGAAGTTTGAGGGACAGCTCGTTGGAGGAGAGCCTAACCCTCGCCCCCGTGGTTTCCGTTTTATAGGGAGCAAGGGTCCTTATTCTTTTACTTATCATTGTTGTTCTTGAGCTTGCTCTTCCTCCTCTTCCTCCTCAGCCCTTCCAAGATAAAGTTCAAGCTCCGCAACAGTGGATTCCATTAGCTTGTCCTCAAGGATGCCTTTGATAAGTCTGTTTAGCTTTCTTTCGTCTCCCATGGCTATACCATTGAGGACATAGTAGAGCCTTTTGGGAAGAGAAAGCACTACTCTTTTATACCTTGCACCACCTTTTTTTCTGGGTTTTCTTGCCATGTTACTCCTCCTTTTTAAAGTTTTCATGTTTTAGAATTATAGCATGAAAATTCTATTTTTGTTCTTTGTATTGTTTATATCAATCACGAAAGCACAAGAGAATTTAGAAAACCTCCTCAACAACCACCAAGTTATATTCCTGCCGGAGGAACACACAAGCAGAGAAGACCATCAGTTTCAGCTTAAGATTATAAGACTTTTGAATTCAAAAAATCACAAGTTTATAATAGCCATGGAGATGTTTCAACAACCCTTTCAGGATGCTCTTGACTTGTATGTATCTTGTCAAATAAGTGAAGAGGAAATGCTTAAAAGAACCGATTATAGAAGAAGATGGGGTTTTGACCCAAGCCTATATAGGGACATATGGAACTTTGCTAAAGAAAAGGGTATAAGAATAGTGGCTATAAACGTATCCTCAGAGCTTTTGCAAAAAGTGAGAGAGAAAGGGCTTGAAAGGGTAAGGGATGAGAGCTTGCCTTATCCTGTGATACCTCAAACAGAGAAGGAAAGAAAGGAGCTAAGAGAGGTTTTAAAAAACCATCCAAAAGTGGACGAGAAGAGGTTCTTTGATGTGCAGAACGCATGGGATAACGGTATGGCACTGGCTATAGCAAGGCTTTTGGATAAGTATCCTGACCACAAAATAGTGGTGCTTGTGGGTAGAGGACATGCTAAAGATTATGAGAGCGGGATTCCAAGGAGGCTTGGCATACTTAAACCAGAAGTATCTATGACCATACTAAGAAGAGAAGAGTTTCAAAGCACTTTTCTATTTTCTATGGATTTTTCCAAAGATAGTTCATCCGCAAGTTCTATGAGAGAGCCAAATTGTAGACCGTGAGATATACGAGTTATCTTGGTGGTGGGAAACTGCTTTTTTATGAGTTTTGCAAGATAGTTGGCGGTTGCTTCACCTTCTAAGTTTGGGTTCGTGGCAATTATCACCTCCCTTGGTCTATACCTTTCTATCCTTTCCATGAGGCTGTCTATGTTGAGGTCTTTTGGTGATATACCTTCAAGGGGTGCTATTCTACCACCCAAAACATGGTAAACTCCAGAGTATCTTTCTAATTTCTCAATGGCAAAGGCATCCTGAGATTCTTCCACCACGCATATAAACTTTTTACTCCTCTTTGGGTCTGAACATATTTTGCATATCTCTTGGTCCGTATAAAGACCACACTCTTTGCAGGGTCTTATCCTTTCTACCACAGACTGTAGAGCTTGGACTATCTCAAGGCGTTTTTCCATGGGGAGTTTAAGGAGGTTATAAAGAAGTCTGCTTGCGGACCTCTCTCCGTAGGTGGGTATGTGTATGAGCTTTTCAAGGGCGAGTTTGATTGGTTCTGGCAGACTTTCTTCGTAAGGCATTGGAAAATTATAGCGGTTTTATAATAAAAGTATGCACGAGCTTATTATCTTAGGTGGTGGTCCTGCGGGCATATCCGCCAGCATATACGCACAAAGGAAGAAAATGGATTTCTTGCTTATAACCAAGGATGTGGGTGGGCAGGTAATAAAGGCGGGCGAGATAGAAAATTACTTGGGATATGCTATGGTGGATGGGGTGATGCTTGTGCAGAAGATGATGGAGCAGATGGATAGGCTTGGGATTGAGCCAGTGCTGGACCAAGTAATAGAAATAGAAAGACTGCAGGAGGGCTTTCTCCTTAAAACCCTCTCTGGAAAAGAGTATGCATCAAAAAGACTTCTTTTTTGCACTGGTGCGGAACACAGAAGGTTAGAAGTGCCGGGGGAAAGGGAATACACAGGGAGAGGGGTCTCTTACTGTTATACTTGTGATGCACCTTTCTTTAAGGATGTGGATGTGCTTGTGGTAGGTGGTGGAAACTCGGGCTTTGAGGCGGTAGACCAGCTTACAAACTACGCAAGAAAGATATACCTTGTGGAGCTCGGAGACCACTTTAAGGCGGATGAGGTCCTTAAAGAGAAGGTGCTTTCAAACCCAAAGGTTGTCCCTCTTCTTAGACATAGAGTTTTGGAAATAAAAGGCGATGGGAAGAATGTGAGAAGTGTGCTTTTAGAAGATTTGCAAAAGGGAAGGGTGTATGAGGTTGAAGTGGAAGGTGTTTTTGTAGAGGTGGGTCTAAAGCCTAATTCTGAGCTGGCAAAATCCTTGGGAGTTTTTACCACACAGAGGGGAGAGATAATAATAGATTGCAACAACAGAACCTCGGAGCATGGCATATACGCTGCGGGAGACTGCACTAACATCTTTGCAAAGCAGATAATAACCGCAGCAGGAGAAGGTGCAAAAGCCCTACTTTCTGTATACCATGACCTCACCTACGGTGTCCATTCATGGATATAGCCAAGTTTATAGACCACTCTATACTCAGACCTAACCATACCCTTAAGGACCTTGAGGTTGAGATAAACAAGTGTATGGAGCTTGGTGTCTACTGCGTCTGTGTAAATCCCTTTTGGGTAAGAAAGGCGGTGGAATTTTCAGAAAAAAGGCTGGTGGTTTGCTGTGTGGTTTCTTTCCCTTTTGGTTTGGATACAAAGGAACAAAAAATCCTGCAAGCCCTTAGAGCTCTTGAAGATGGAGCAAGGGAGTTGGACATAGTCATAAATATCTCTGCACTAAAAAGCGGTATGCACAAATATGTGGAAGAGGAGCTAAAGGCTATAGCCAGAAATACAGAAGGTGTGATAAGGAAGGTCATAATTGAGACCGCCTACCTTAACCAAGAGGAGAAAAGGTTTATAGTTGAACTCATAGCGGATACGGGTATGGAGTTTGTGAAAACTTCCACGGGATATGCACCCATGGGAGCGGTAGAAGAGGACATAAGGCTAATAAGGGATTGGGTAAGGGGTAGATTAAAGGTTAAGGCTTCTGGTGGGATAAGGACAAGGGAGCAGGTTTTGAGGTTTTTGGAGCTTGGTGTGGAAAGGATAGGAACCAGTAGCACCTTTGAGATTCTTAAGGAGGAGAGCAATGATTGAGAGGTATACCAGAAGGGAAATGGGTCAAATATGGTCTGACCTCAACAAGTTTAAGCTTTGGCTCAAGGTGGAGCTTGCGGTATGTAGGGCGTGGCACAAACTTGGAAAAATTCCACAGGAGGCGCTAAAAGAGATAGAAAAGAGAACCTTTGTGGACGAAAAGGTAGTGGAGAAGATATACCAGTATGAAAGGGTTTACAAACACGATGTGCTTGCCTTTGTTTCTGCCATAAACGAGCAGATTCCAGAGTATTCTCATTACTTTCATATGGGTCTTACCTCCTCTGATGTGGTGGACACCGCCCTTGCCTTACAAATTAGAGAAGCCCTTGGTTTGATACTTGAAGGTTTAGAGAAGGTGCTACAAAGGCTTAGGTCTCTTGCCATAGAGCATAAGAATACTCTAATGATGGGAAGGACGCATGGAGTCCACGCAGAGCCTATAACCCTTGGTCTTAAGTTTCTTAGCTGGTATGAGGAGATGAAAAGAAACAAAAAAAGACTTTTGCAAGCTCTTGAGGACATATCCTATGGTAAGCTCTCTGGTGCGGTGGGAACATACTCTAACCTTGACCCAAGGGTGGAAAGGCTTGCCCTTGAGGAGCTGGGACTTAAGGTAGAGCCTGTTTCCACTCAGGTAGTGCCAAGAGATAGGCATGCACAGGTTATGTATGCCCTTGCCTCTACCGCCTGTGCCCTTGAGAGGTTTGCAACAGAGATAAGGCATCTCCAGAGAACCGAACTGCTTGAGGTCTTAGAGCCCTTTGGAAAGGGTCAAAGAGGCTCATCCGCCATGCCTCACAAGAAAAACCCCATACACGCAGAAAGGTTGTGTGGTCTTGCACGCATAATAAGAGCAAACCTTCTGGTAGCTCTTGAGAATATTCCACTCTGGCACGAAAGGGACATATCTCACTCCTCTGCAGAACGTGTAATCCTGCCAGACTCCACTATAGCCCTTGACTATATGCTAAACCTCTTTCTTGAAATCCTTGAAGGTCTTGTGGTAAACCCAGAGAGAATGCTAAGAAACATGGAGCTTTCTCATGGTCTTTTTGCCTCTTCAAAGGTGCTTGTTAAACTCATGGAAAAGGGAGTCCATAGAGACAAGGCTTACGATATGGTTCAAAGGTGTGCCATGAGAAGCTGGGAAGAGGGTATAGCCTTTGAAAAAAGCCTCATGGAAGACCAAGAGGTCAGTGCCTTCCTTAGTCAAGAAGAGATAAGGCAAGCCTTAGACCCTTGGTCTTTCTTAAAACACATAGACCAAATCTACGAAAGGAGCTTAGATTAAAAAAGAAAGGAGGAAGGCATATGACAAAGCAAGAAATATACACCCTTCCAGATGAGAAGGGATACTTTGAAGAGTTCGGTGGAAGGTTCGTGCCAGAAACCCTCATGTATGCCCTCGAGGAGCTAACTGATGCCTACCTTAAACTCAAGGAAGACCCATCCTTTTGGGAAGAGTTAAACCACTACCTTAAAGACTTTGCAGGAAGACCCACACCCCTCTATTTTGCCAAGAGGCTAACCGACTATGTGGGTGGTGCAAAGATATACATAAAGCGGGAGGACCTTCTCCATACTGGTGCTCATAAGATAAACAACACACTCGGACAGGCTCTGCTTGCTAAGAGAATGGGAAAGAGGAGGATAATCGCAGAAACGGGTGCAGGACAGCACGGTGTGGCTACTGCAACCGCCTGTGCCTTACTTGGTCTTGAGTGCGTGGTCTATATGGGAGAGGAGGACGCAGAGCGTCAAAAACTCAATGTTTTTAGGATGAGACTGCTGGGTGCGGAAGTGCGCATCGTAAAGAGCGGTTCAAAAACCCTAAAGGATGCCATAAACGAAGCCCTAAGGGACTGGGTTACCAACGTGGAAACCACACACTACATTATAGGCTCTGTGGTGGGTCCTCATCCCTTTCCCATGATGGTGAGGGACTTTCAGAAAATAATAGGCGAGGAGGCAAAGGCACAGATACTGGAGCTTGAAGGCAGGCTTCCAGACGCTGTGGTTGCCTGCGTGGGAGGTGGTTCAAACGCCATGGGTATATTCTATCCCTTTATAGAGCATGAGGAGGTAAGACTAATAGGCGTAGAAGCTGGAGGTCTTGGACTGCATACAGGCAAGCACGCAAGCTCTATAAACGGTGGCTCTGTGGGAGTTTTACACGGCATGAAATCCTACTTTTTGCAGGACGAAGAGGGACAAATCCAACCTACCCACTCCATCTCCGCAGGTCTTGACTACCCGGGAGTTGGACCAGAGCATGCATACCTTTTCAAAAGTGGTAGAGCCAAGTATGTCTACACCACCGACGAGGAAGCTCTTGAAGGCTTTAGGATACTCTCAAGGCTTGAAGGTATAATACCAGCCCTTGAGCCAGCCCATGCAGTTCCAAGGGTCATGGAAATAGCTAAAGAGCTTGGAAAAGACCACATAGTGCTTTTTAACCTTTCAGGAAGAGGCGATAAGGATATGCTTCATGTGATGGAATATACAAAAGATATGCTATAATATCCACATGCCAAAACTTTCACCCAGAGACATAAGGAGGAAGATACAGGGTATAAAGAATACCCGTAGAATAACCAACGCCATGAAGGTGGTCTCTGCAGCAAAGCTCCGTAAAGCTCAGGAGCTCATATACGCTTCAAGACCCTATTCAGAAAGACTTTACGAAATGCTAAAGAGCTTAGCTTCTCACATAGACCCCCAAACCCATCCCCTTTTTGAGGTAAGAGAAGAAAGGGTCTGCGACCTGGTGGTTATAACTGCAGACAGAGGACTGGCAGGTGCCTTTAACTCAAACCTAATAAGAAAGGTTGAAGACCTTATAGGGGAAAAACAAGATAAGGGTATAAGGGTTAACCTTGTCCTTATTGGAAGGAAGGGTGCACAATACTTTGGCAAGAAGAGTTTCAACATACTAAAAGCATACGAGGAGGTTTTTAGAAAGGAGATAAACTTCAATATAGTGAAAGAAGTGGGAGAACTCCTTAGGGAACGCTATGCAAACAAAGAAACTGATGCGGTGTATCTCATAAACAATGAAATGGTTACCAGAGCCAGCTACAAGCCTGTGGTGAGAAACTTCTTACCCTTTGAGAGGATAGAAGGTGAAGAAAATTACGGAGTTTATGAGTTTGAAGTAGACAAGGAAGTCCTTGTAAACAAGCTAATAGACCTGTATCTCAACTATCAGATATACAGAGCCCTGCTTGAATCCAACGCAGCGGAACACTTTGCTCGTATGATCGCTATGGATAACGCCACAAGAAATGCGGATGAACTTATAAAAACATGGACGCTCATATTCAATAAGGCAAGGCAGGAGTCTATAACTTCCGAACTAATAGACATAGTGAATGCAGTAGAAGCTATGAAATAAAGGAGGAAAACATGAAGGGAAAAATAGTTCAGGTCATAGGTGCGGTCATTGACGTGGAGTTTGGAGAGAAAAACCTTCCACCTGTCAGGCACGGTCTAAAGACAAGGAGAAAATTCATAGATGACAGAGGCAACTGGGCAGAAGAAGACCTCTATCTTGAAGTAGCCCAACATATAGGAGAGAGCAGGGTTAGATGTGTGGCACTTGGTGCCACCGATGGTCTTGTAAGAGGTCAAGAGGTGGAATACCTCGGAGGTCCTATAAAGGTTCCAGTGGGTAGGGCGACTCTTGGTAGGATATTTAATGTAGTGGGTCAACCCATAGACGAAGCGGGACCAGTGAATGCAGAGGAATACTGGCCCATGTTTAGAGAACCACCACCCCTTGAAGAGCAGTCCACAAAGGTAGAAATACTTGAAACGGGTATAAAGGTTATAGACCTCCTTGAGCCATATGTGAAGGGTGGAAAGGTAGGTCTCTTTGGTGGTGCGGGAGTTGGAAAAACGGTTCTTATGCAGGAGCTAATTCACAACATAGCTAAGTTCCACAAAGGATTCTCTGTGGTCATAGGCGTTGGAGAAAGGACAAGGGAAGGAAACGACCTTTGGCACGAGATGAAAGAGTCTGGCGTTCTGCCCTACACGGTCATGGTTTATGGACAGATGAACGAGCCACCAGGCGTGCGTTTCAGGGTTGCGCAAACAGGCATAACCATGGCGGAATACTTCAGAGATGTGGAAGGTCAAGACGTCCTTGTTTTCATAGATAACATCTTTAGGTTTGTCCAAGCGGGTTCAGAAGTTTCCACCTTGCTCGGAAGACTACCCTCTGCGGTTGGATATCAGCCCACACTAAACACGGACGTGGGTGAAGTCCAAGAGAGAATAACCTCCACCAAGAAGGGTTCTCTAACCTCTATACAAGCGGTTTACGTGCCTGCGGACGACATAACAGACCCAGCACCCTATTCGGTCTTTGCTCACCTTGATGCCACTACAGTGCTTGCCAGAAGACTTGCGGAGCTCGGTATATACCCAGCGGTTGACCCCCTTGAATCCACCTCTAAATACTTAGCTCCAGAGTTTGTAGGAGAAGAGCACTATCAAGTAGCTTCCGAAGTTAAAAGGATACTCCAAAGATACAAGGAGCTTCAAGAGATAATAGCCATATTGGGTATGGAAGAGCTCTCCGAAGAGGACAAAGCCATAGTCAACAGGGCAAGAAGGATACAAAGGTTCTTGGCACAACCCTTCCACGTAGCAGAGCAGTTTACTGGTATACCCGGAAAGTATGTCAAGCTGGAGGACAACATTAGGAGCTTTAAGGAAATACTCACTGGCAAGTATGACCACCTTCCTGAAATGGCATTCTATATGGTGGGAACCATAGAGGAGGTTATAGAAAAAGCAAAGGCCTTAGGAGCCAAGGTTTGAGGTCTGACGGAAGAAAACCAGGAGAGCTAAGACCCATAAGAATAATAAGGGACTACCTTAAGCATCCTGAAGGTTCTGTCCTTGTGGAGTTTGGGAATACAAAGGTCATATGCACTGTCTCCGTCCAGGAGGGTGTCCCTCCCTTTTTAAAAGGTAAAGGGCAAGGTTGGATAACCGCAGAGTATTCCATGCTTCCAAGGGCTACTCAAACCAGAAACATAAGAGAGTCTGTCCAAGGTAGGATAGGCGGTAGAACTCACGAAATACAGAGAATGATAGGACGTGCCATGAGGACCGCTCTTGACCTTACCAAAGTGGGTGAGAGAACTTTTTGGATAGACTGCGATGTAATACAGGCGGACGGTGGAACAAGAACCGCTTCCATAACTGGAGCTTTTGTAGCCTTGGCGGATGCGGTTATAAAGCTATATAACGAGGGAGTTTTAACATCTACGCCCATAAAGGATTTCGTGGCAGCAGTGAGCGTTGGAATAGTAAATAACCAGATACTCCTTGACCTTAACTTTGAGGAAGACTCATCCGCAAAAGTAGACATGAACGTAGTAGCAACAGGCTCCGGCAGGATATCTGAAATACAAGCCTTGGGTGAAGAGCACTCCTTTACAAGAGAAGACTTTGACAAGATGTTATCTCTCGGGCTTGAGGGAATAAAACAACTCATAGAGCTTCAAAAAGCCTTTTTTGAGGTCCAAGGGGGGATATTTAGAAGAAAGAACATAAAGGAGGCAAGACTATAAAAGGGTAGTTATACTCTTGACATTTTAATTTTGGGATTGTATATTAATTTCCAAATTACTTTTGGAGGTTAGGCATGAACCTTGAAGAGGTAAAGCCTGGACAGGAAGTGATAATCCTTAGTCTCAATGGTAAGGAGGAAGTCTTAGAAAAGGTAAAGGCTATGGGTCTTAGAAGTGGTAGAAGGGTGTCCCTTTTGCAGAAGGTGGGAAGAAACCTACTCCTCAAGGTAGACAACTCAAGAATAGTGATAAGTAGGGACCTTGCAAAGGCTATAGAAGTTCAATGAAAAGCATAAGAGTAGCCCTTGCAGGCAATCCCAACGTAGGAAAGACGAGTATCCTTAACCACCTTGCGGGGACAAATCTCAAAGTAGGCAATTGGCCCGGAGTAACCGTTGAAAAGAGGGAGGGAAAGGTAAAGTTTTGGGACTATGAAATAAGCCTTGTAGACCTGCCAGGTGTATACACTCTTGAGCCCATCTCGGAAGATGAATGGGTTGCCTATAACTACATAACACAGGAAAAACCAGACTTGATACTCAATATCATAGAAACGCCCAATATGGAAAGAGACCTACTCTTAACCGTAGAACTTCTGGAGTATGAAATACCGCTCATTATAGTCTTAAACATGACAGACGAAGCTCGGAAATTGGGAATAGAGGTCAACGACCGCTGGCTTTCTGAACTGCTTGGTGTAAGAGTGCTAAGAACCAACGGAAGGACTGGTGAAGGCGTAAAGGCTTTACTTCCAAACATAGTGGAAGTTTTTAACCTTAAGGAAAAACCAAAGGCTTTGAGATACAGTAAAGAACTGGAAGACATACTTGAGAAGGTAAGAGAGAGGGAAGACGAAACCAAGGCGGAGCTTATAAGAAAACTCCTCAACTCGGAAAAGTTTAGGGAGCTTAGAGAGTCCATAAAGAGCCTTATGGGTAGAGAGGTTCAAGAGGTCATTAGGGACGAAAGGTATGCAAAAGCCCATGGTCTATATAGGGAAGTGGTGGAGAGAAAGCCTCTGACCGCAAGAGATATAACAGACTCCCTTGACAAGGTTTTATTGCACCCTATCTTTGGCATACCCATATTCTTTTTGTTAATGTTTTTGCTCTTTAAGTTCTCCTTTGACTTTTCTGCACCCTTTATGGAATGGGTAGAGGGGTTTGTAAATGGCTTTATTGCTCCTGCTATTTCAGAAGGTTTGTCCCTTATGGGTGTTGGTGATTGGGTTCAGAGACTTTTTGCAGAAGCCTTTATAGGTGGTGTGGGCTTTGTTTTGACCTTTGTTCCTCTTATAGCGGTCATATACTTCCTGCTCGCTCTTATGGAATTTTCGGGTTATCTCCCAAGAGTTGCTTTTCTTATGGACAGGTTTATGCATAAACTTGGTTTACACGGCAAAAGCCTTGTTCCTTTGCTTCTTGGTTTTGGATGTAATGTGCCTGCCATAGTTGCCACAAGGGCGTTGGAAACAAGAAGAGACAAATTTCTCGTCATGGCTATGATACCCTTTATGAGCTGTCCTGCAAGGCTTGTGGTTTTTTCCTTTTTTGCAGTGCTCTTTTTCAAAAACCCTGCGGTCATTATATTTTCCCTTTATCTCTTAGGCATTTTCGTTGCATTTTTGACTGCTTTTCTTTTGAGAAAAACTCTATACGGAGGAACTCTCTATCACTTTGTTATGGAATTGCCACCTTACAGGCTTCCCACGCTCAGGCTTCTTTTTAGAGTGGTATGGGTCTATGTTAAAGATTTTCTCTACAGGGCTGGCACTCTCATATTTGCAGCGTCGGTTTTCATATGGCTTTTGCTTAACCTACCACCGGGTGTTAAAAACCCTTCAGAAAGCATTGCGGGGCAGATAGGGAAAGCCATATCTCCCATCTTTAAACCTTTAGGTCTTGAAGACTGGAGGATATCAACCTCTCTTATACCAGCCTTTCTTGCCAGAGAGATAGTGCTAAGTTCTATGGGAACCATATACACTGCGGAGGTAGAAAAGGAAGAAGAACCTTTTGTTTTTTCTGAGGCTCTAAAGGAGCAAGCTATTGGCTTTGGTAATGCCTTAAAGGAGGCTGTGGTAAATGTCTTTAAGCCAGTGCCTACTGCTTTTGAAGTAGAGGAAGAAGGAAGCGATAGCCTAAGAAGTTTAATAGCACAAAGTATCTCACCGGCATCCGCTTTGGCTTTTATGGTCTTTCTGCTTTTGTATACCTCGTGTCTTGGAACTGTAGCGGTAATGTGGAGGGAGGCAGGAAAGGCTTTTGCACTCACATTTCTTGCATATAGCCTACTCTTGGGCTGGCTCTTTGGTTTCTTTGCATATAGGATAGGAAGTGTGATATGGAATACTTAGCACTGTTTTTGTTGATGGTCTTCTTGTTTTACCTTTGGTGGAGGGGAAGGAAAGGTTCGTGCTGTGGTTGAGGGTTGAGTGTGTTGTATAATAATCAAGGTAATCTTGTGGGGGAGTTGGAGTTATGTCTGAAAACTTGCTAAGGATAGAGCTATATAGGATTTTGGTAAGCATAGCGGTAGGGCTTATAACTATATTGGTTTTTATTTTTAATGTTAGTGTTGCAGAGAGGTATTATCATAACCTAAATATTCATCCTAAGTCAACACAAACGAATAATGAAGAAATAAAGCATAATCGTCAAGACACGAATGGTGCTGAACGCATAAATCAGGATGAAATATTTAATCCCAGCTTTACATGGCAGGATTTAAAGTGGTCTATAAAGAGAACTTTAAAGCTTTTTAATGAAAACATTATAGCATTTTTAGTTATTTCCATTTTCATTGGCGAGTTTATAAGCTGGATTGGAATGATTTTTATTCTTGGATTATACGAAAGAAGATTGGATAAAGGTTTATACAATAGAGAGCTTTATGTGGATGAAGATATAGGATGGAAACTATCTACAACTCTCCTTAGACCTATGGTTGATGAAAAACCAAAATTTGCCTTAGGGATTTCTGAAGTCCATTTTGCATTGGCAAAGGCTTTTTCTGGTGTTTCTATAAGCATTTATGTATGTTCTTATATGCTGATTATCTTTTCAATAATTTATTTTGTTAAATTTTTTTCTACTGTTGCATCATATTCAAATCTTCCTAAGATTATATCAAGCTTGTCTACTATCACATATTTTTTAATGTACTTCTTTCTCTTATTCATTTATATTATAGGTTTCATAGTGCTTTTACTTAATCTAGCAATAAAAAAATGCGTGTTTTTAGACTCTTTGATATCTTCTTTAAGGAATGGGACTGAAAGGTTCATACTGATATCTTCAGCTTGTTTTATTTCGGTTATTTCTTTAAATTTTTTATTTATAGATGTAGATGGTAAACAGGATTATTCATATTTCTTGTTTTTTATTCAGGTTTTTGCAGTAATTTTGTCTTTTCTCCTATCAATATACCATTTAAGGACAGCCAATCAATTCATGTGCCTCGCATCAGAAGAATGCTACAAAAAACAGGACACAATACAAGAAACCACCT